>JALGUJ010000149.1 GCA_029820945.1 Candidatus Zipacnadia bacterium
GCGCGTCGCCATGGCGGTGGCGCTGCTGCTCAACTCCATCGCCATGGTGTGCGCCCAGCCGCGTCTGATGCGCGAGAAGCTGGTGATGCTCGACGTCGCCCTGCCGATAATCGTAGTGGCCACGCCGCTGTCCCCGCTGGGAGCCTATGCCAGCAAGTACGTGCCCAAGGACATCCTGCTGTGGCTGTTTGTCGGCTTCCTGCTCTTCGCGGCCAGCATGATGATCTTCCACCATCCCCGCGAGCGCGAGCACGATGCCTCGCGGCGACAGTTGTGGGCCTACGGCGGGTCCGTAGGGGCGCTGGCGGGCTTCCTGGGGGGCCTGCTCGGCGTCGGCGGCGGGAACTTCATCGTCCCGGTACTGGTGTGGCTGGGCTTCAACCCGAAGAAGGCCTCGGCGACCACCTCATTTGTGGTGATCTTCTCGTCCTTTGCTGGCTTTCTCGGGCACGCCAGCCTGGGGCACATGAGTTGGAGTCTGCTGGGCCTGACGGCGCTCGGCTCGGCCCTGGGCGCCATCGTGGGGGCCTGGCTGATGACCTCCCGGCTCAATCGCCGCCAGGTGAAGCTGCTCATCGGCGTGGTGCTCTACATGGTCGCGGGGAAGATGGTCTGGAAGCTGCTGGCATACTACGCGGGGCACGGAAAGCTGTGACGCCCGCCTCACTTGACGGAACAACCTGACGGAGGAGATGACCGACGATGACCGACCGGGAGTTGGAGGAACTGTTTGACGTGGCCGTGAAGTTTCACGGACACAGGTGCCCGGCGATGCCGCTGGGCCTGCGCGCGGGGCTCGCTGCGATGGAGAGACTGGGGGTGCAGCGGGCTCAGAACAAGGAACTCTATGTGCTCTCAGAGACCGCGGCGTCTCACGCCATGGCGTGCTTCCTGGACGGCGTGCAGGCGGCCACCGGCTGCACCTACGGCAAGGGCAACGTGGAGAAGCTCAACCACTACCGCCTGGCGTTCACGCTGATAGACGTGGCGATGGGGCGCGGGGTCCGCGTGGTGGTGAACCCCGACCGGCAGGAGGCGAGCCTGCGTTCGCGGTTCGTCGAGTTGAGGGCGCAGGGGGTGGAGCCGCAGGACGTTCCGCCCGAGATTACGGACCCGATGATCCACGCAGTCATGACCGCCCCTGAGGATGAGCTGTTCTCGGTCTCCGAAGTCTTCGAGACCGACTTCGAGCCGCCGCGCGGCACCTTCGAGTGGCTCAGGTGTGACCTCTGCGGCGAGGGCATCTTCGCTCCCGGCGCGCGCATGCGGGACGGCAAGGTGGTCTGCCAGCGTTGCGAGGCGTGAGGCCGTCATCGCCCCTCCCCGCTCGCCGCCGCCCCGGCCCGTGGAGCGCGGTGCCGGGGCGGCGGCGAGCGTGAGGTGGGGGCACGCTCGGCCGAGACCTATGTGCCCGACCCACCGGCAGTCGGTGGGGCCGCTGATGGTGACGGGAGGCGGAGCAGTGCAGTTGTGGCTTGCTGCGACAGCGGTGTTGGGGGTGACCTTCGTCTTCTCCATGCTGGGCATGGGAGGCGGGCAACTGATCATACCCGCTCTCTTCTGGCTCGGCCTCGACTTCAAGACCGAAGCGATTCCCATCGGATTGCTCTGCGGTGCGATATCGGCCACCTCGGCATCGGTCACCTACGTGCGGCATCGCGTCGTCAACTGGCGGGTGGGCGCGCCCTTTATGGTCGCCGTCCTGGTGGGGCCGCCTCTGGGCGCCTTCGTCTCCCTGCGCCTTCCGCCCGAACCGGTCATCGTCTGCTTCGCCCTGTTCAGCGCGGCCGCCGGGATCCTGATGCTCACCGGCTGGCGGCCTCACGGGCGAGAGCTGCCGAGACCTGCGCAATGGCTCATCGGGGCTATCGGTGGGCTTGCGCTCGGCTTCGTGACCGGCCTGATCGGCCGGGGCGGAGGTTCTTTCGTCGTCCCGTTGCTCTACCTCTGCGGCCTGGAGCCGCGAGCCGCCGCCGCCACCTCCGCACTCATAGTGACCGGCTCGAACTGGATGGGCTTCCTCTCGCATCTTGCCGTAGCTCATCTGTCCCCAGGCCTGCTGGTGGCGTGCGGGGTAGCCGGCCTGATCGGCAGCCAGGCGGGCTCCAACCTGATGGCCACGCGGCTGAAATCGCATCACGTCAAGATCGTCTTCGGGAGCGTGCTGATTGGCGTAGCGGCCGTACTCATTATCAAGGATGTGCTGCTGGCAGGTTAGCCGCACGCGGTCACATTGCGGGTGCCTCGACGAGGACCCGCAGGATGCCGGCGTCGCGAGAATTGGGGAGGACGGGAGGAGCCACCATGCGCACGATCATCTGCCTGCTGGCGCTGCTGAGCGCCGCCGCCGCCGCGCCCGATGAGGTGACCGTGTCCGGCCGCGTCGTGGGGCCCGATGGGGAGCCGATTGCAGGCGCACGCGTCGGTGTGGTCACGGCCGTGTGGCCGACGGTCGCGTGGATCGATACGCGCTCGGCCGATGACGGGTCGTTCGAGGTGGCCGTCGAGGGCCCGATGCCGGAGGGGGCGTGCCTGGTTGCCGCGAGAGCCGAGGGGTTCGCCGCCGGGGGCGCGATAGGCGTCATCGGCCAACGGCTGGAGGTGACGCTGAGCGATGACCCCGGTTCCGTGTCGGGCACGGTCTCCGGCCCGGACGGTGAGCCGCTCGAAGGTGCGAAGGTGCGCGTCTTCGTGCTCTATGCTGAAGGCGAAGCCCCGCTCGGCGCCTGGTTCGAGGGCTGGGACGGCGCGCCCCAGGCCCTGACAGACGAGCGAGGGCAGTTCACGATCGGCGACCTGCCTCGAGGGCAGAAGGTGGCCCTGGCCGCGGAGGCGGAGGGGCTCGCGGAGTGGCGGGCCATGGACCTCACCGCCTGGCCCGTCGTCGGACAGGACGCGCCGGTCAGCATGGCCATGGAGCCGGAGGCGGTCATCACCGGTCGCGTGACGCGGCAGGGAGAGCCGGCCGCCGGCGTCGCGGTCAACGCACAGGCTCAGCATCCCGGCGTCGGCCGGGCCCATGCGCTGACCGACAACACGGGCCGCTACGAGATGCGCTCGCTGGCGGGCGGCACGTACAACGTCACCATCGACCCGCCTGAGGGCTGGACGGCCGCGGCGCGCGAGAGCGTGCAGGTCGCGTCCGGAGGGCGCGCCGAGGGCATCGACCTCGAGCTGATCAGGGGCGCTCTGGTGCGCGGCACGGTCACCTGGCAGGAGACGGGTGAGCCGGTCGCCGGGACGGGCGTCGGTGCCTACGGCCCGGCCGGACCGCAGTCAACCGGCGCGGTGCAGCGCGTGGTCACTGATGACGAGGGCCGCTATGAGCTGCGCGTGCCGCCGGGGCACAGCCGCATCTACTGGATGGGCGGCACTGAGGGCGCGCGCTGCGCACAGCCCGACGCGCACTCGATCGAGCTGGGCGCGGACGAGGTCCGCGAGGGGATGGACTTCGAGCTGCTCGGGACCCGGACCATCAGCCTGAGCGTGCGCAACCCCGACGGCGGTCCGGCCGCGGGCGTGGCGATCCACTGGACCGGCGCGCAGGCCTTCGGCCTGCCGGGCGCCTCCGAGCCGATAGTGACCGATGAGGATGGGCGGGTGGAGCTGACCTTCGGCCGCGAGGTGGACGAGTGGCAGAAGCCGCTGGTCCCGGCGCTGGCCCAGGACATCGAGCGGGACCTGGCGGGCCTGGCGATCATCAACGGGGAGACCGACACGGAGGCGACGATCACGCTCGAGCCCGCCGCATGGGCGGTGGTCGAGACCCGGACGCGTGGCGATGAGCCGCTCGCCGACATCCCGTTCATGGTCCGCTGGAACACGCCGGGGTGGGGCGATGACCTGCCACTGCGGACGAGCACCGACGATCAGGGCCGCGCCCGCATCGGCCCGCTGCCGCCGGGCGTCTCGCTGACCGTCCAACCGTCGTGGGAGTATCGCAACCGCGTGCTGGCACCCGCGGCCGACGAGGGGAGGGCGCCCGTCGAGTTGGAGCCCGGCGAGACGCGGGAGCTGGAGCCCTTCGTCATCGTGCCCGAGGGGTTCTCGCTGCGCGGCACGGTCATTGATGCCGCTGGCGAGCCCGTGGAGGGCGCGGTCGTGGTCTGCGCCAACTCGATCTCGATGCGACCGGTACGGGTCGAGGCGGACGCGGAGGGCCGATTCGAGCTGACCGGCCTGGGCACGCGTGATGCCACGTTCGTCATGGCCGCGAGCCCCGACGGAAGCGCGGCCTGGGCTGAGCCGGTGGACCCGTCCGTGGCCTTCGAGCCGACCATCCAGCTCGGCACGCCCGGCACGATCGTGGCGACCTTCGTTGGGGCCGACGGGCGTGCGGCGCCGGACCTGACCGTACAGGTGTCGGGGCAGGAGCTGCGGCTGCCGCCGGGCACCGAGCTGCCGGGCGACCTGAAGGGATTCGTCCGCGACCTGCGCACCGATGCGCAGGGCCAGGTGCGCGTGGAGGGCCTGGTTCCGGGCGTCGAGTACCACGTCCTGGGCCGGGCCGCCGGGGCCGAAGGCGGACACTGGTCGAGCTCGGAGCCGGTCATGATCCTGGGCGACGGGGCGACCGTTGAGGTCACCGTGACGCTGCGCGGATGATGGCCCCGGGCTCAGTGCAGCGCGCCGGATCCACCGAGGTGAGCGCGGCAATGCTCCGCAGTGCGGCCGCCGCTGTCATCGCAGCGTTATTGAGCCTGCTCGTCGCGGTCCCCGCGGGCGCGTCGTGGCGCGACCAGGCCATGGAGGTCGTGCGGCGCTCCACCGACATCGTCCGCGAGAAGCACCTGGCCCTCCTCGACCGCCCCGGCGCGGTCAGCCGATACACTGTGTGGTACGCCGCCGACGAGCATCGGCTCTATCGTCTCGACGGTGACGCGGAGCGGCTGGAGCACGTCATCGCCGTCTGCGACGCCATCGCCGAGCGCGTCCTCGGCGATGACGAGGCCCTGCAGCGCGCGCAGGCCATTCAGCTTCAGTCCGCGGTCATGGAGCTGGTGCAGATCCGGCGCGGGCTGGTCGAGGCCGGTGCGGTCAGCGATGAGTGGCTCGGGCGCTTCGACCGCGCGCTGGCGGCGGCCACCGATCAGATCATCGCGCACGTCCCGGAGCGCGAGACGATGAACCGCGCGTCCTACGGCGGTGCCTCCTGCCAGGCGATGCTCGCCGAGTTCCCCGAGCACCCCCACGCTGAGGCTTGGCGCAACTACGCCGATGCCGTCTGGGGCGACTGGACCACGCATCGCGACACCATCGAGGACGGCGCGGGCTACAACGCGCTGTGGCTGCTGACCATGCTCGTGATGGCGGACGAACGCGGGGAGCCCCTGGCGCCGCCCGATGAGCTGCGGGCGCTCCTCGAGCGCTGGGCGGTGCAGGTCACGCCCGCGGGCACGATGCCCGACTACGGCGACACCTACTTCCACGTCCCCACCGCGCTGTGGTGCGCGCTCTTCGCGCGGGCCGCAACGGTTCTTGAGGACGGCCGCTACGAGCGCCTGGCGCGCGAGCTGTTCGAGTACCGCCGGTCGCAGTTCGCTGGCCAGATCGCCGAGGATCCGTCGCACATGCACTGGCTGGCGTGGGCCTGCACCGAGCCGGGGCCCGAGGAGGCCGAGCCCGAGCTGCGCTCCACGGTCACGCGGCGCGTGGACCGCTACGGCTGGACGCTCTTCGACAAGCTGATCCTGCGCGACGCGCGCCCGCACCGTGGCGAGTGGCCGGCCAGCTTCGCGATGGTGAACCTGCACGATATGGGCTACCACGGGCACGCCGACGCGGGCGCGGTGGTGAGCCTCGTCCGCGGCGACACGGTCCACCTGCACGAGCTGGGCTACCACGCCGACCAGGACCGCTACCACAACTCGCTGCTGGTGCTCCCGCACGAGGCGCCCTTCCCGGAGCGCGAGCGGGAGTTCATGGCCGGTAGCTGGAACCACGCGGTCCTCGACCTGAGGCGGCCCTTCACCTACACCGGCCGCTCGGCTCCGGACCTCTCGCGCATCGACGCGCTCTTCTTCCGCATCGATGATGAGGACGCGACGAACCTCGAAGGCGAGCTGCGGTTCCGCGAGGTGCGGCTCGCAGGGCCGGATGGCGCCACGCTGCTGGAGGAGCTTGTCGGCGAGCCGGGGCAGTGGAGCAACGCCGAGCGGCTGGAGGAGCAGGACGGACCGGCAGAGTGGCGCTCGGCGATCGCCTTCACCGACGACACGAGCAGCGAGCGCCACTGGGTGACCTGGCAGCTCTCGCGGCCCGTGGACCTGGGCGCCTTCGAGCGCATTGAGCTGATGTGGTCGCTGAGCGACAACCGCCTCGACCGGCAGATCGGCGTCCAGTTCGGCCTGCAGGAGGGCGAGCACACGCAGCGCTGGCGCATCGCCGCCTACCCGGCACACCGCGAGGTCACCGCCTGCGAGCTGCTCGACCTCGAGCGCGCCGCGCACGCGCGCATCGAGCTGCGGGTCGCCGACCGCGGAGGAGCGGCCCACCGCCAGCTCCGCCAGGTGGCACTGCTCAAGCCGCGCGGGGCGTTGATCGTGCGAGACACGCTCTTCCCGGAGGGCTCGGGCGTGCGGCAGGTGGGGCAGGTCTGGCACGTGGAGGAGATCGCCGACCGCGGCGACGATTGGTTCATCGCGCGCAGTGAGGTCATGTACCCCGACCGCGACGTGGTGTGGCGCACGGAGCCGGGCGAGATGCTGCTGCGCTTCTTCCCGCGGCCCGGCCACGAGGTGGGATCGGCCGACCATGCGCTGGTGGATCGGGGCCGGGAGATCGCCCAACGCTGGGCGGTCTACGACCGCTGGTCCGGTCAGCTCAACATGCACTTCCCCCGGAGCTTCACCTGCCTGCTCTGGCCGCTGGAGGGCGAAGTGCCGGACTGCGAGATGCTGTGGGAGGACGGGGAGCGCTGCCTGCTGCGCATCGGCGAGGACCTGGTGCTGCTCAACCCCGGCGGCGAGCGCGTCGAGGGACGCATCGGCGGCGACGCGAGCTTCTGCTGGGCCGAAATGGAGCACCGGCGGCTCGCGCATTGCACGGCTCAGGCAGGTGAGCTCTCGGTCGATGGCGCCGAAATCAAGCCGGCCGGAGAGCGCGGCGCCGTGGAGTTCGAGGGAGGACGAGGATGATCCCCGGAAGGCTGATCGTCGCATCTGACGACGATCTCCTGCGGATGAACGAGGCCGCGCGGCGCATCGTCGGCGAAGTCGGGATGCGCGTGCACTCGGAGAAGATCCTGCGCTTCTGCGCCGATGCGGGCGCGGAGGTCAATCTGCAGGCGCGCACCGCGAAGTTCCCGCCGGAGCTGATCGATGAGCTGACGCCGCCGGCGGGTGACGGGGCTCCCGAGGCCGCATGCGGGGTGGGGCAGAGGGACATGGACTACGTCGGCGGGGAGGGCGGCGGCCGTCTGGCCGACGGCATTGACCCCGGCGAGGAGTTCGGCGTCGGCTATGGCGAGGTCTGCTTCTTCCTGCACGATCACGACACCGGCCGCCGGCGCGAGGTCGACTCCGAGGAGTGCGCGGAGCTTGTGCGCCTCGGAGACGCCATCCCCGAGGTGCGCAGAATCGCCACACCCGTCTGCCCGACCGACGTCCCGCCCGTCATCGAGGCACTGCACTCGGTCCCGCTGATGCTGCGCAACACCTCGAAGCCCTGCGGCGGCGGCATCCGGCTGCCCGAGCAGACCCCGTACTTCCTGGAGATCTCGCGCATCTGGAAGGACCACACCGGGCAGGCCGACCGCTACCTGCAGATGGGCGGCTGCCTGACCAGCCCGCTCATGCTCGGGGAGCGCACCGCCGGGATCGTCGATCACCTCATAGACGCCGGCTACCGCACCTTCCGCTTCGCGTCCATGCCCATCGCCGGCGGCAACGCGCCGGTGACCGTCGAGGGCTGTGCGACGCTGACGGTCGCCGAGCTGCTGGGTGGCTGGCTGGTGGCGCGGTGCATCGACCCGGAGGTGCCCTCGCCCGGCGTGGTGATCTCCGGCAGCATGGACATGGCGACCGGCAAGGCCTGCTTCGCCTCGCCCGAGGCGATCCTGCAGGACGCCATTACCGTGCGCTTCTTCGAGCGCCTCTACGGAGTGCACATCGGTGGCGAGACGAAGGCCAGCTACATCGAAGCGAACGTGCCGGGCATCGAGGCCACCTTCGAGCGGCTGACGAAGACGCTCGCCCTCGCGCCGATGGTGGGGCGCATCAACTTCCATCTGGGGTCGCTGGACGGCGCGGCCGTTTTCTCCCGTGAGCAGGCCATGCTTGACCTGGACATCTGCCGCGCGCTCTGGCACGTCTTCCACGGGCCGGAGTTCACCGAGGAGTCCATGGCGCTGGAGGAGATCCTGCGGGTCGGGCTCGGCGGCAGCTTCTTCGAGGGCGAGCACACCCTGCGCCACTTCCGCGAGAGCTTCATGCCCTCCGTCATCCGGCGGGAGACGCTCGACGACACGGTGGGGGGCATGCGCTCGGACGCACACCTGCTCGACCGCGCGCGGGACCGCTGGCAGGCGATACTGGCCGGCCACGAGCCAACCAGCCACGATCCGGCGCTCATCGCGGACATCGAGGCCGTCGTCGAGCGGGCGCGGCGGGAGCTGACGTGAACCGCCGCGTGATGGCGGCGGCTACGCCGGCGCCCACTCCGCCGCGCGCTCGACCTCGTCGAGCACCCGCAGGATGTTGCCGCCCACGATCTTCGCGATTTCTTCCTCGGAGTAGCCGCGCATCAGCAGCCCCACCGTGAAGTAGGGCCAGCACACCCACGCCAGGCTGCCGTGGCTGCTCTCGCGTGAGACCTCCGGGCCGGGCGAGCTGGTGCCCTCCGGCCACAGCGCCCACCAGCGGTTGCGGCCGGGCGGGATCGGCAGCATCTCCGGCTCGACGGGCGGCGGCGCGTTGAAGCCTACGTCCGTCCCGATGCCGACGTGGTCGATGCCCATCACGTCCACCGCGTGGTCGATGTGGTCGAGCAGGTCCACGACCGTCCCATGGTCGGCGAGGAAGTACGGGATGCAGGTGATCCCGACGAAGCCGCCGGTGTCGGCGATGGCGCGAAGCTGCTCGTCTGTCTTCCCGCGCGGATGGCCGGAGATGTCGCGGCAGACCGTGTGCGTGGCCGCCACCGGCGCCTCCGACGCCGCGCAGGCGTCCAGCGTGGTCTGGATGCCCGAGTGCGGCGTATCGATCATGATCCCCAGGCGGTTCATCATCTCGACGACCTGGTAGCCGAAGTCGGAGAGACCGGCGTTGCTGGGCTCCGTGCAGCCGTCGCCGACGAAGTTGCGACGGTTGTAGGTTAGGTGCATCACGCGATAGCCGAAGCGGTGGAAGGTCTCCAGCCACATCAGCACATCGTAGCCGTCGTGGAAGCCAACATGCGCGGGCGGGTTGTTCGCCGAGAAGAACATCGCGTTGCGGCCCTCTTCGTACGCGCTGCGGGCGTCGTCAGAGTGGATGGCCTTCTGCCAGAAGCCGGGGCGGCAGTCGCAGACCTGCGTGAAGCGCGCCGTCCCCCGCAGCGCACGCACCAGCGCCGGGCCCACCCCCACGGTATTGACCGTGGCGTTGACGCCGGAGACGCGGTGCATCTCCCTGTAGAGCTCATGGGTCTCCTCGTCCTGGCAGAGGCCGGTCGCACGCATGTCCAGCAGCAGCTCGCTGATCTCGAAGGGCTGCCACTGCTCCTCGATCGCCTGGTTGATGCGCTCGACGCCGTAGCGGCTCAGCGCGCCGGGCGTGAAGCCGAAGCTATCGCAGACCAGCAGGCTCTCGTGCAGCTCGAAGCCTGCCTCGATCTGCTCCTCGGTTGCGCCGAGGCATTCCCGGGCGCGCGCGTGGCACTCGTCGATGTGCTCGTGGAGCTGCTGCATGCGCGTGTCGAGAGTGGTCATCTTCATGACTCCTCAGGTCAGCATCGGCGGCACTTGGGAGTCGGCAGTCTGCGAGCGGCGTACGATCAGTGGTCAGCTCCAGCACCGGCTCTCCCGTCTGCCACCGCCACTCATCAAGTCTCTCGCGCAGCTCCGCGAGGACCTCACGGTACTGCGCCGTGCGCACCGTTCGGATGGGGTTCGGCCGGCGCTGTCTCGTGCTATCCGCTCCGCACCCGCACCGTCGCCGCGGCCTCGACGTCCTCGAAGAGCCGGAGCGCGTTGCCGCCCACGATCTTCGCGACCTGCTCCTCCGTGTAGCCGCGCATCAGCAGGCCGACGGTGAAGTAGGGCCAGCAGACCCAGGTCAGGCTGCCGTTGCTCCGCTCGTCATTGGGCGTGCCGATGGTGCCGGGCAGCCAGTGGGACCACCAGTGCCCGCGGCCGCGCGGCATCGGCAGCATCTCGGGCTCCTCTGGCGGCGGCACCACGTAGCCGTTGTCCGTGCCGATGCCGACGTGGTCGATGCCCATCACGCCCACCGCGTGCTCGATGTGATCGAGCAGGTCCAGGATGGTCCCGCCGTCCTCGCGCAGGAACAGTGGCACGCAGGTGATGCCGACGAACCCGCCGCCATCGGCGATGGCGCGCAGCTCCTCGTCGGTCTTGCCTCGCCGGTGATCGCGCACCGCCCGGCAGATGGTGTGCGAGGCCGCGATGGGGGCGGTGGAGGCCTCGGCGGCCTGCAGCGTGGTCTTCGTGCCCGTGTGCGGCGTGTCGATGACGATCCCCAGCTCGTTCATGCGCGCCACCACGTCGTGCCCGAAGGCCGACAGCCCGCCCTCGTTGACCTCCATGCACCCGTCGCCCACCCAGTTGCGGCGGTTGTAAGTCAGGTGCATCATGCGGAAGCCCACGCGCTGGAACCACTCGAGCCAGCGGAGCTGGTCGTAGCCGTCCTCGAAGCCCGCGTCGGCGGGCGGGTTGTTCGCCGAGAACATCATCGCGCGCCGGCCCTCGGCGAAGGCATCGCGGGCGTGCTGCGCCTCGGTGGCCTTGGTCCAGCGCTCGCGCAGGCCGTCGCAGACCTGCTGGAAGCGCCCGAGCCCGCGCAGGGCGTACTTCAGCCCCGGTCCCGGCCCGGCGTTGATGACGGTGCAGTTCACGCCGGACGCCTCGAAGATCACCTCGTGCAGGTGCGCGGCCTCATCATCGAGCGCGCAGTCGGCGGCACGCACATCGAGGCTGAGCTGCTCGATCTCGGACACATCCCAGCCCGCCTCGATCGCCGCGTTCAGCCGCCGGATGCCGTCGCTGGACGCGATGCTCCACGGCAGCGTGAAGCTGTCGCACACCAGCAGCTCGCGGTGCAGCTCGAAGCCGCGCTCCACGTCGGCGTCCGATGCGCCCAGGTGCTCCCGGGCCCGCCGGTGACATGCGGCGATGTGTTCGCGCAGCTTGCGTTCGCGCTCGGTCATGGCGCGTCCCTCCATCTGTGGGCTCACACGTTGACGCTTCCTGTCGCCCGGTGGTGGCGCC
>JALGUJ010000150.1 GCA_029820945.1 Candidatus Zipacnadia bacterium
GGCCGTAGGAGGGGGCAGGCCTCAGCCCCCGGTCCCTCCCGCCCAGGAGCGGGATGCGCAGGCACGGGACGTCGCCGCTCGGTGCGCGCATCCACACGAATCTGGATGCTGCCTGGGCGGCCTGGGTGTACCATCGGCGCAGGCAAGGAGCCTGCGTGGCCCGCTGTCGCAGTCGGTCCGGGTCGCGACGGACGACGACGCAGGGATATGGCTCGGCGGGGCAGAAACAGACCGGGCCATGGATGCGCACGAGCCGCGACGGTATCGCGGGCTGATTGACGCCGGCGACTTGGTGGCCTTTGGGGTCGCGGTGGGTGAGACGGATCTGCTGGTGTTGGCCGAGCGCGAGATGCGGGCCGAGGCCCGGGCCGCAGCCCGCTACGCAAGGCGCCGGATCGAGAGTCATGCCGTGGTGCACCCGGAGATGCTTGACGCCCGCCGGCCGCTGGCGGCGCCCGCTGATCTCACCGGTGTGGTCGCCGCCATGTACCGCGCGTCCGCGATCGCCGGGACGGGCCCCATGGCCGCAGTCGCGGGAGCCATCGCAGAGGTGGTGGCGCGAGAGCTGGCGAACTACCTCGCTGCGAGCGGTGGGCGCCCGGAGGTCATCGTCGAGAATGGCGGGGACGTGTTTGCTATCAGTGCTCGCGAGCGCGTTGCCGCCATCGGTGCCGGGAGCAGTCGATGGCACGGTCGGCTCGGCCTTGTCCTGCCACCCGGTCAGCGGGCCGTCTGCACCTCATCGGGCACGGTCGGGCATTCGGACTCGGGCGGCCGGGCCGACGCGGTTGTGGTCGTGGGGCCCGACGGCGCCGTCGCCGACGCGCTCGCGACCGCCACGGGCAACCGCGTGGCCAGCGAGGAGGACGTGCGGAACGCAGTCGAGTGGGCGCGTGCGAGGGCCGACATCGACCACGTGGTGGTCATCTGCGGTGAGACGCTCGGTGCGTGGGGCGACCTGGAGTTGCGCGGGCTGTGACGAAAGCCGCCGAACGCGAGCCGACCCCGATCGCTGGGGCAGGTTGACGCGGGCCTGATCGTGCGGGTCACGCTCGGGTAAGCGCATGAGCCAGCGCGTCCCCGGCTTCGGGCTCGACGTGGCGGCGGCGTGGCGGCGCTTCTTGACCGACGGAGCGGCTTGCCATATAATGGTGCAGGACGCATTGGGGCGTCCGCCCCGGGAACGTAACTGCCTGGATACTGCTGGCACCGCCGGATGGACGGCGCGCTTTGGGACGGCCTAATTTGGTCATAGGCGTACGGTCTACTGCCGGTAGCAGCGCTGTCGCCTTCGTGGCTTCGCACGCTGCTGATTCCCCCCGACCAACTCAGTCCTGAAAGGGGTCGTCTGATGTCCAGCGAAGAGCGCGACGAAACGACGGAAGAGCAGTCCTCTGAGGAACTCGAGGAGTATGAGACCGACATGGAGGGCGAAGAGGCGGCAGTGGGTGGGCAGCAGCCCGCACCCAGTCGTGGCAGAAGCAGCGCCGGCATCTGGGTGATCATCATCCTGGTGATCCTGGCACTGATCGGCCTGGTGTTCTACCAGCTCAACCAAAGGGCCATGGAGGAGGCGGAGAAGGCCCGGGCCGACCGGCAGCGAGTACGCGACAACCAGCTTCGTGCCGTGGCGCGGGACATCCCCAATGCCGAGCTTGCCCTGCAGCGCGGCGACATCGACGGCGTAATCCAGAGTCTCAAGCAGATGGAGGAGAAGTTGGGGTTCATCCGAGACCACGCCCTGCAGGCGGGAGACGCCCAGGAGGCGCGGCGGGTCAACATGATGCGGGAAGCGGTGCAGGCGAC
The DNA here is from genome assembly GCA_029820945.1 of Candidatus Zipacnadia bacterium. Lineage (GTDB taxonomy): Bacteria > Armatimonadota > Zipacnadia > Zipacnadales > UBA5352 > JALGUJ01. The sequence continues at coordinate 1,807 of JALGUJ010000150.1, forward strand.
CATCCAGGAGCTCGAGCCGGCGTACGCGGAGCTGCAGGCTAAACGCCAGGAGATGCAGGAGACCGCAGCAAGCGGCCTAACGGCCGTCCGCTCCAAGTTCTCGGGCTACGTGCCTGCCGTGGGCGCGGAGGCACCGGCTGAGGGCGAAGAGGCCGCTGAGGGCGAAGAGGCCGCTGAGGGCGAAGAGGCAGTGGAGGGCGAAGAGGCCGCCGAAGCCGAGGAGGCCGCCGAGGGGGAGGAGGCCCCCGAGGGCGAAGAGGCTGCCGAAGCCGAGGAGGCCCCCGAGGGCGAAGAGGCCGCCGAAGCCGAGGAGGCCCCCGAGGGCGAGGAGGCGGCCGAAGCCGAGGAGGCGCCCGAAGCTGCTGAGGAGGAGGTTGAGGTCGCGGTGCCGGAGGGCGAGGCGGGCGAGCCGGTGGAGGCGCCGGCCCCGGAGGCTCCCTGAGCGCGCTCCGACCTCTCGAAGACGGGCCAGCAGGTGGGGAACCAATACCGGATTCGGGCGCGATGCGCCATACCGTGCATCGCGCCCAATTCTCGGTGTCGCTCCGTACGCATCGCGGCGACAGCAGGTAGGGCGTACGGCCACCAGGGCGAGGGCGCCTTTGCGGATTGAGGCGCACAGCGGTGCGGCTCGTCCGGCCGCGAAGTGGCCGGACAACGCTCGGTCGCAAACCCCGCAAGGACGGGCAACACATGAGTCGAGCCAGCAAGAAGGCCACGCCGCTTATAGCCAAGCTGCGCTCCAAGAGCTCCGCCTCCCGCGATACCGTCCTCCAAGAGCTGGTTGAGCTGGGCGCTGAGGCGGTGGAGCCGCTGATGGCCTCACTCGATCACAATGACTACAAGGTGCGGATGGCGGTGGCCGAGGCGCTGGGGAAGATCGGCGACGAGCGGGCGATCCCGCCGCTGATCGATTCGCTGAGCGATTCGAGCAAGAACACCCAGGAGGCGGCGGCAGGCGCGCTGGCGGCGATCGGCGACGCGGCGGTGCCTGCGCTTCTGGACGCGCTCATCGGTAGCGACCAGGCCGCAAGGAAATGGGCGGCGGAGGCGCTGGGGAGCATCGGCGACACGTCGGTGGCCCAAGAGCTGATGAAGCGACTGAACGACCCGAACATCGAGGTGCAGCGCGCGGCGGTTACCGCCCTGGGCGACCTGAAGAGCAAGCGTGCTATCGACCCGCTGATCGGCGTGCTGCAGGATGACAACGTGGACCTGGCCAAGGCCGCGGCGGAGGCGCTGGGCAAGATCAGGAGCAATGTTGCGATCGAGCCGCTGATTGAGGCCCTGGGCTCGCCGAGCATCGATGTGCGTAAGGCCGCCTCCGAGTCGCTCCGTCGCGTGGGCAAGGCGGCCGTGCCTAAGCTGCTCGATGCGGTGGAGGACGGCGATCCGCTAATGCGGCGGTGGGGCGTCGAGGTGCTGGGTGACATCGCCGATGACCGGGCGCTGGATCTGCTGGTTGATTCACTGGATGACGGGGATGAGCGGGTCGTGCGCTATGCGGCGGTCGCCCTCGGCAGGCTGGGCAAGGAGTCCAGCATCAAGTACCTCGCCCCACTGCTCAAGCACGAGAACAAGGACATCCGCTACGCGGCGGTTGAGGGCCTGTCGGGCACCGCAAGCTACAGGGCGGTGGGTCCGGTCGCGTCGTGTCTGGAAGACCCCGACTGGGTGGTGCGCATGACGGCGGCCGTCGGACTGGGTGAGATCGGTAGTCGCACCTGCGTTGAGCCGCTGCTGGGCGCGCTGGAGGATAAGGAGTGGAGCGTGCGGCGGCATGCGGCCATCTCTCTGGGGCGGGTCGGCATCAAGAAGCGCGCGGTGCCGGCGCTCATCGAGTTGCTCAAGGACCCCAAGGAACTGGTGCGAAGCGCTGCCGCGCAGGCTCTGGGCGATCTCGGCGCGGACGAGGCGATCGGGCCGCTCGAGGAGCTTCTTAGCGACGAGGACCCCAAGGTGGTCGCCTCCGCGGAGGAGGCGCTGATCCGGCTCGGAGTGGAGCTGGAGTAGGGGCTCCGCCTCCGATAGAACTGTGCTGCAGCGCCCCTGACGGCCCGGCTCGCCGGGCCGTTTCGCTGTCAACGAGTGGCCGCTCGCCCGTGTCCCACGCGCGAGCCGGCTCACGCGTGTGGCACGTCCGCGGTCCGCTCGGCGCCGGCGCGCTGGGGAAGTGCGGAACTGCCGCCCCTTTGAGGGCGTCTAAACGTAGTACAACCGACGTCAGCCGAGGCTTTGGGCCAACACGAGGTGAGTGGTCACGTTGTGCAGACTCAGAATCGCAGCATTCATCGCAGCCGTCGTAGTGGCAGGGGTGGCGACCGCCCAGGAGTACGCAACGATTGTGGTCGGTGGCGAGGTCGTAGCCCGGATCAGAACGGGCGGGCCGCACGGAGACGTCTACCAGCGCCAGGCGAAGATCGACCAGCGCATCACCAACGCGTTGAGCTATGAGCTGAGCAACATCTTCGATGAGGAGAAGGGGGGCCCCGATCTGGACGTCTATCAGTCCGGCGGGCTGTGGACGCTCAGTATCGGTGACACCATGCTCATTCAGGCGTACCACGAGGACGCGGTGGGCAGCGGCGTGAGCACCAGGGAACTCATCTACCAGTGGAAGGAGAACTTCGCCGAGCAACTCCCGCGTGCGGTGCCGCCGCCAAAGGTGCCGCAGTGGTGGAAGGAGGCCCATCCGGACAACGGCCCGGACGTGGTCAAGAGGCCGCACGGTCTCGACCCCCCGGATGCCCCGCTGGTGCGGGAGATTGTTCAGATTCTCGATGCAGCCCGGCAGATGCCTGAGCCGCAGTTCGAGCGCCTGAACGGGGCGATCGAGCGGTCGATGATTGAGCGCATCTGGGACTATCGCCGGCCCGGCTGCGGGGCGCCGCCCGCCGGCGAGCACATCCGTGTCAGCGCCGCATTGAAGCGGGTGCGGGCGGTCGATCAGCAGAAGTACGAGGCGGAGAAGTGGTGGATGGCGGGGATCATGATACGGAGGCTGCGCGAGGCATTCAGCATCCCTGCCGGCACCGGCCCGATACCCGAACAACGGCCGCTTCCGGATTTCGAGGCCCTGCCGCAGCCGACCACTCCGCCGGTGCAGCCCGTGCCCCAGCCCGTGGTAGACAGCCCGGTACGACGCGTCCTGCTCGGCACGGGTCTGGGCGCAAACAACGAGCTGCTTAACGCGGGCACCCAGTTCGAGCCCGAGGTCCGCCAGCTCATCGTCTACTTCGAGATCGAGGGCGGAGCGCCCAACACGATAGTTGGCGTGTCGATCAGGAAGGGAACCGACATCCTGGCGCGAAGGCTATTGCGAGTGGGCGGCAACAAGAGACTGGCGGTCACGTTCTATCCCGCTCGGTCCACGAGCTTCTCCCGCGGCCAGTACCTGTGCGCCGTGACCGTCAACGGCCAGCAGACCCACGCGATCCCGTTTCAGGTAGGGGCGGGGACGGAAACCATCATAGAGGGATAGGGGCTTTCCGCCGCAGCGGGGCGGCGCGGGAGCCACTGCTTCAGACAGGTGGGTCTCGGCGGCCACGCGCGCGGCGGCGTTGACACTCGCTCCGCGTGCGGGCGGGTGAACCTGGCCCCGGCAGCGCGTCCTCTCGAGACCTGCCACACGCGAGGTTGGGAGGAGGTGGCCCCATGCCCGACAAGCTTGCAGCGCTCCGCCACCTGCTTGCCGCATCGCGCTACGGGGCGACGGACCACAGGGGGAAGATCATCCTCCATCACCTCGACGCGCGCGCGGTTGCCGGCTGGATCTACTGGAAGCTGAGCCAGCGGCAACTGGGCGAGATCGAGCCGGGAGATATCCGCCGCATCAAGGTGCTGCCCGACGACAACGCGCTGCTGGTGAGCGGCGAGGGTACGGCGCTGGACAGCCTCCAGGACATCGTCGAGAGCCTCGACGTACCCACTGCCGCCACGATCTCCCTCAGTTGCGTGTCGGTCGAGACCAGCCGGCCCCAGCGTTTGCTGTGCGAGCCACGGGTGCCGAACATCGTCGAGCTGCCGGACGGCTCGCAACTCGATCCCGCCGCCGGGGAACTGGACGTCGGCGTGCTCTGCCCCGTCGCGCCCGAATACGCCGACGACTGCGTGGTGGTCGTGAACCCCTACGTGGACGTCTCGGAGCTGGACGAGATGATCGACGAGGGCGTGGCGGAGATGCCATGGGAGCCACGCTTTGTCGAGCGCAAGGGCCTGGGGGGCGTCGTGACCTTCCAGTGCGAGCACACCATGCCGTCGGGCCAGCCGGGCCTGCGCCTGGCGGCGGTGGTGGGCGCGAACGGTCTGATCACGGTGCAGGTCGGCCTGCGCTGCGCGGGCGAGGCGAAGGCGGCCAGTCACTCGGGCACGGTACAGTACGTGGCCTTCCCCGGCCAGACCGTGGCCGTGGCGGTCATCCCACGCGTTGGGCGCGTCGAGCGCATGACGGTGCTGCTCGTGACGGCAGACACGATCGATCGGCACGCGCGCCAGAAGGCCCACCGCCTCGCGCACGACCACACCCGGGGCCTGCGGCGCACTCCCGCGCCGACGCGGGATCGATGACAGGACAGCAACGACAGCAGCGGCAGGAGCTCACGATGGGAACACGCCGGCAAGGCACCTACGCGCTCTGAAGGCCGCTGGCTCGTGCCCCCGGATTCTCAGTCCCGCTACAGCCTCTGCTCCGCATAGCGGTTCAGGATCAGCGATATGACGCCGCAGCCCACGAAGACCGCGCCGAAGGCCCCGAACGTAACCGCCACGCTCCCCGCCTTCAGCCCCAGGATGCTCCCGGCGATCGTGGCGATGACGACGCCCAGGTCGCGCCAGGTGAACATGGCGCCGTAGGTCAGCGGCCGCCGCCTCTGATCGGCGGAGGTGCCGATGAGCGCGGTGCTCACGACAGGCACCGCGCCGTTGAGCAGCCCCAGCGTCAGGGCGGTGACCGCCAATCCCGCGGGATGCCGCCAGAGGAGTGGGACGGCCATCCCCGCCGCGCCGCCGAAGAAGCCCGCCGCCAGTATGCTCCCGTGGCTGAAGCGCTCGCTCAGGAGCCCTGAGGTGAAGCTCAGCACGAAGCGCGCGAAGGGGTAGAAGAAGGTGGCGATCCACAGCCACTGCGCGCCGTGCGCGTTCTCTACGTAGTCCGTGAAGCTGCCCAGCACGAAGCCGAAGGCCAGCGAGGCGGCGAAGAGCAGGAAGGCTGCGATGCGCGCCTTCGCGCGAGACATGATCGCCATGAGAGCGTTCCAGGTCGGCATCTCGGGCAGGGGCTCGGACGGGCGCGGCAGCAACAGCATGATGGCGTGACCGATGAGGGTGAAGACGGTGGCGGCCACGTAGAGCATCCACGGCACGCCCGCCTGCTGCGCCGAGCGGAAGACGATGCCCAGGACGACCACGCCCAGCATCCACCCCGCGTGCGTCGCGCCGTAGAGCACGCCCATGCCGCTTCCATGCCTCTGTGCGCGGTCGGCCAGCGCCAGCACCTGCATGGTAGTGCCCATCCACATCGCCGCCCCACCCCAGCCCCAGACGGCTGCGGCGGTGATGGCCAGGGGGTAGCTGGGGAGGAAGTACACGCCAAGCATCGCGATGGGGAACAGCACGTACATGGCCCCGCCGACGATCGAGCACTTCCACTGCGGCCAGTCGCGCAGCAGGTAGACGTTGCCCAGGCGGAAGATCGTCATGGAGAGGTAGACCGTGGCGATCACCAGCGCCCGCTGTGGCTGGCTCCAGTCGGTGAACTCCTCGAAGTACGGCAGCAGGAAGGCCTGCTGGGCGCCCGCGCCCAGGAAGATGAAGAAGAACGTGCTCGACAGCAGCAGCACGTGGGCGCGGGCGGAGAGGGCGGGCTCTGCGTCGTTCGTCGGCTCAGGCACGGACGGCACTCCCTGGGTGGGTCGGTGAGGTTCGCGCGGATGGTGAACGCGCAGGCCCGGACCTCCAGAGGACAACGCCAGAATCAAACCGCGCGCCCCATGGCCCGCCCGAACCTCGGGGGGCCGGCAGGGTCACTTGGGAGAGCCATGGCGCAGCCGTAGATTCGGCGTCTCCTGCACACCCTCCTGCATGCGCGGACGAGCCACGGTGTGCCGGAGCAGCGTGCCGCCGGGCACAAGCTCGCAGTCCAGGCGCCTCCTCATATCCCGCGAGGGACACGCCACCGTCACGCGGAATACCCCGACCTCACGACAATGGGCCGGCCCATCAGAAGCAGTCGCGGGTGAACGAGGAGTGATCCGAGGTGAGGCGCTGTATCGTCGTCGGCTGTGGCGGACGCGGAGCCTACTGGACGAACCGGGTGCTTGCGCAGATGACGGACGAGGTCGAGGTGGTTGCGCTGGTGGACGTGCAGCAGGAGCCGCTCGAGCAGGGGGCGGAGACGCACGGCCTGCCCGCTTCGGCGCTGTTCGGAGACGCGGATGAGGCCATGGACGCCGTCGAGGCGGACTTCGCGCTCATCTCGACGCCGCCGTGGGTACACGAGGAGAACGTGCGCGCGGCCTGCGAGCATGGACTCGCAATCCTCACCGAGAAGCCGATCGCCGACACGCTCGAGGCATCCGTGCGCATCAAGAAGATGGTCGAGCAGGCGCACCTGCCGGCGGTCGTGGTGCAGAACTACCGCTACTCGCCCTTCATGCTCGCCTTCCGCGACGCGGTGCAGGGCGGCGGCCTGGGGCGGCTCAGCTACGTGATCTCGCGCTTCGCGGCCGACTACAACCCGCCGAAGTCATGGGGCAAACGCTTCCGCCACGAGATGGACTACGCGCTGCTGATCGAGGGCTCGGTGCATCACTTCGACATGATCCGCAACCTGTCGGGGCGCGACTGCGAGGAGATCTTCGGCTACGGCTGGATCCCGGCCTGGGCGGACTTCCAGGGCGACTCGAACGGGCTCTACGTGATGCGCCTCACCGATGACGCCTTCGCCTGCTACGAGGGCTCCTGCACCACCGAAGGCCATGAGAACACATGGCACCGGGAGTACTACCGCGCCGAGTGCGAAGAGGGGGCTGTGGTGGTCGGCGCCGACAACATCGTGAGGATCCTGCGCGTGGACGGCGAGGACGAGATCGTCGAGCAGCCGACCGGCGTGCCCGAAGAGGGCGAGGCAATTGCCGCCGAGTTCCTGGAGTACCTCGCTACGGGCGTGCCCACGCAGACGGCCATCGCGGACAACATCAAGTCGGTCGGGATGGTCTTCGCGGCGATCGAGTGCGACCGCACCGGCCGGCCCGTGAATGTCAACGAGATGCTTGCCGAGGCGGAGGCGAAGGTCGGTATCTAAGCCGCCCTTGTCCAGTCGTTTGGACGGGCGGGATAGCATTCTCGCCCGACCGTTCTCGCCGCCATGGGGATCATCACGAGACAAGAACGACTGGCCGGTCAGGCGACCGGCCAGTCCAACGATCCCCGCTGCCGCTTCGCCGCCTCGACGGTGTTGCGCAGCAGCATCGTGACGGTCATCGGCCCCACGCCGCCGGGCACGGGCGTGATGACGCCCGCGACCTCCTTGGCCTCGTCGAAGGCCACGTCGCCCACGTAGCGGCCCTTCGCGCCATCCTCGCCGGGCACGTAGTTCATGCCCACGTCGATGACCGCCGCGCCGGGCTTGATCTGCTCGCCACGGATCATCTGCGCTCGGCCGATGGCCACCACGAGGATGTCCGCGCGCGAGGTGTGGAAGGCCAGGTCGCGCGTGGTCGAGCGGCAGACCGTCACCGTCGCACCACGGTCCAGCAGCATCAGCGCCGCCGGCTTGCCGACGATCACCGAGCGCCCGACCACCACGACCTCGGCACCGCGAATCTCGGCCCCCGACGCCTCGATCAGCGCGACCACCCCCTGCGCCGTGCAGGGCGCCAGCGTCGCCTGGTCCTGCGCCACGAGCCCCAGGTTGTGCGGATGCACGCCATCCGCGTCCTTCTCCGGCTCGATCGCCGCCTGCGCCGCCGACGCGTCGAGGCCGTCGGGCAGCGGCATCTGCAGGATGATCCCGTCCACCAGCGGCTCCACGCTCAGCCGCCGGAGCGCCGCGTGCAGCTCCTCCTGCGCGATCGCCGCAGGCAGCTCCTGCAGCTCGTACTCGATGCCCACCTGCCCGCACGCGGCGGCCTGCATCCTCGCGTAGGCCCGCGCTCCGCGATCCTCGCCGGCCATCACCGCGACCAGGCGTGGTGGCCGCTCCATGCGCTCTATCTCCGCCTTGAGTTCAGCGCGCATCCGCTCGGCGATCGGCTCGCCCTCAAGGATTGTCGCAGTCATGGGCGCCTCCTTAGCCTGTCACCTTTTCGGCTACGGCGAACCACGTGTCCTCGCACGTATCCCGGACCTCGCCCAGGAGCTCCTCGACCTTCGCGCGCGTCGTGGCGACGAACTCCTCGTCCTTGATGTACGCGAGGTTGACCTCAACGTTGAGCCAGGCGCATTCGCAGGCCGCCCGGCACAGCGTCGCGGCCACGCCGACGTCGCTCACCAGGTTCTGGTTGCCCTTTGTGGCCAGCGGCGGGAGGTGCTCGGCAAGCCGCACGCAGGCCTCGGCCAGCCGCAGCGGCACCGCGGCGGCCTCTCTTAGTGCCTCCTGGATCGCCGCCGAGCGCGCTCGCGTCTGCTCGCCGGTCTCCTTCGGCATCGCGTAGGCCGCACCCACGCCGCCGAAGGCGGTGACATCGTCCTGGACGAGCCGCAGCATCTCCTCGCGGAGCTCATCGATGGCCTGCAGATGCGCGCGTATCTCGTCCTCCGCGTCGGTGTACTTCTTCTTCCCGACGGTAAAGCTCCCGACCATGCGCGCGGATGCGGCCGCCAGAGCGCCCGCAAGGGCGGCCGCTGAGCCGCCGCCAGGCGCGGGATCGTCCCCCGCCAGGCGCTCGAGGTAGTCGCGGATGGTGAGGTCGGGCATGGTTGGCTGCGCCATGGGTTCCACCTTCGCGATCTGCGTCGGGGGGCCGCGTCAGCCGGATGCCAGGCATCCAGACGAAGCCGCCCCGGTCGTTGCGCGCCCTGCAGCACGGCCTCAGAACAGCCCGACGATCTCCCCGTTCTCGTCGATGTCCACGTCCGCGGCCGCCGGGCGGCTGGGCAGGCCGGGCATGGTGCGGATCGAGCCGCAGAGCGGGTACAGGAAGCCGGCGCCCACCGACGCCCGCACGTCCTCGATGGGCACGGTGAAGCCCGTCGGGCGGCCCCTGAGCTTCGGGTCGTGGCTAAGCGAGAGCTGGGTCTTCGCCATGCAGATGGGCAGGTCGCCGAGTCCCTGTGCCTCAAAGTGGCGAATCTTGCGCGCGGCGGTCGGGGAGTACTCCACCCCGCGCGCGCCGTAGACCTCCACGCAGATCGTCTCGATCTTCTCTGTGATGGGCGCGTCCAGCCGGTAGAGGAGGCGGAAGTCGCTCGGCCGGTCGGCGGCCTCGACGACGGCCTCGGCCAGCTCCACCCCGCCCTCGCCACCCCGCGCCCAGACGTCGCTCACGACCGCCGCCTCGGCCCCTGCGTCGAGCGCCGCCTGCCGTGCGGCCTCAATCTCGGCCTCTGTGTCCTCCGGGAAGCGGT
>JALGUJ010000032.1 GCA_029820945.1 Candidatus Zipacnadia bacterium
CGTTCGCGCCGCAACGGGGTTGGCCTCACCCCCCGGTCCCTCCCGCCCAGGAGCGGGATGCGCAGGCACGGGACATCGCCGCTCGGTGCGCGCATCCACACGAATCTGGATGCTGCCCGGCCGCGCGCTACGGGTTGCGGAGCGTCGGTGCTTATGCTATAGTGACATGCCCGTGCAGCACCGGCGAGCCGGCGGCGGCCGGCTCGCCTCGGAAAGGATGCAGCCATCATGGCGAAGTGCTATATCTGCGGCAAAGGGCCCTCGACCGGGCACAATGTCAGCAACTCGCAGCGCCGCACCAAGCGGACCTGGAAGCCGAACCTGCAGCGGGTGCGCGCGCTCGTTGACGGCTCCCCGAAGCGCATTCACGTCTGCACAGCGTGCCTGAAGGCGGGAAAAGTCAGGAAAGCCGCCCGCGGCTGAGCGCCACTGCCCGCAGGGCGATTCCCAACGCGGCCGGGGACGCGTCCCCGGCCGTTTGCCGCGCCACGACTCTGCGCTTCCGCCCCCCTCCCCATGCGATTATAGCACAGCGGCTCTCGCGCGCGCAACCGGGCGGCCCGCGGTGCTCCCCACGGGTGAGCCACGATGAGTGAGCGCCCGCGCGTGGCCATCCGGACGCTGGGCTGCAAGCTCAACCAGTACGAGAGCGAGCAGATCCGGGAGGACTTCGAGGCCCTGGGCTTCGCGACGGTGGACTTCGACCGCGACGCGGAGGTCTACGTGATCAACTCCTGCACCGTCACCCATCGGACCGACCGGGACGCGCGCCGGCTCGCCCGCCAGGCCCGCCGGCGCAGGCCGCAGGCGATGATCATCGTGACCGGCTGCTACGCCGAGATGCAGCCCGAGGCGCTCGAGGAGCTGGGCGTGGTGGACCTCGTCGCGGGCAATGAGCGCAAGAGCGAACTCGCCCGCGTGGCGGCGGACCGGCTGGGCGAGGGCGAGCACGCCATGCCGGCGTCGCGCGGCGAACGCGACTCTCACAGGCTCGTGCGACGCTTCCGCGACAACACGCGCGCGTTCGTGAAGGTGCAGAACGGCTGCGACGCGGCCTGCGCCTACTGCATCGTCACCCAGGCGCGCGGCCCCAGCCGCAGCGTGCCGCCCGAGGTCGTCGTGCAACAGGTCGAGCTGCTGGCTCGGTCCGGGCACCCGGAGGTCGTGCTGGTCGGCATCCACCTGGGGACATACGGGCGCGATCTGCCCGAGCCGGACCTCGACCTCGCCGAGCTGGCGAGGCGGGTGTGCGCCCTCGACGCGCCTCCCCGCATGCGGCTAAGCAGCATCGAGCCGCGCGAGGTCACCCCGGAGCTGATCGAGATGGTCTGCGCCGGAGGGCGCGCGCTGCGCCCGGACCCGTCCCTGCCCGGCCGCGGCAGGGTCTGCCGGCACCTGCACATCCCGCTGCAGAGCGGCTGCGACGCCACGCTGAGGCGCATGGGCCGTCCGTACGACGCGGCGTTCTACCGGGAGATGGTGACCGGCATCATCGCCCGGGAGCCGCGCGTGTGCATCGGCGCGGATGTGATGGTGGGCTTCCCGGGCGAGACGGACGAGGAGTTCGAGCAGACCGCCGCGCTGGTGCGCGACCTCCCGCTGGCCTACCTGCACGTGTTCCCGTTCTCCGAGCGGCCGGGGACGCGGGCGGCGACGATGCCCGACCAGGTGAACCCCGAGGTGCGCAAGCAGCGCATGCACCGCCTGCGCGCCCTGTCGAGGGAGAAGGCCCGGCGCTTCAGCCGCGCTGCGGTGGGGGAGCTGCTTGAGGTCGTGGTCGAGACGCGACACGACGAGGCGGGGCGGCTCGTGGGGATCTCGGACAACTACCGGCGCATCGCCTTCGAGGGGCCCGACGATCTCCTGGGCCGGCTCGTGACGGTCGAGGTCACCGCCGCGGATGAGCGCCTGCTGGGGCGATTGGTCTGAGCCTCAGCGCTCCGACGGCCAGTCGTAGAGCCTGACCTCAAGCGCTTCGAACTGCGCCCGGAGATGGCCATCCGTGAGCGCGACGTCGCCGCCGCCGCGCAGGCGGATCGAGCGCACGCCGAAGGCCGACAGGTCGAGATCGAGGTCCGCGGGCTCGGGCGCGGAGTTGACCACGGCGAGCAGTCGCCGGCCCTCCGCCAGTCGGCTCCAGGTGCGGAAGGGCTCGGGTGCCGCCACCTCGAAGGCGTGGGGCGCCGCCTCGATGACCCCGCCGGAACCATCGGCTCGCGAGAGCTCGATGCGGTAGCTCAGCCCCGATGGCTCCAGGTCATCCCAGCGGAACTCGGGGCGCTGCGTCCGCACCGTCGCGCCGTCCGCGGGCGAGACGACATCCGGTCCACGCCAGCCCGGCTCGATGCGCTCGACCCGCAGGTCGTCGAACCACGCCCGGCCTGTGCCTTCGATGCCAAGCAGAACGTGCAGGTAGCCGACCCCGGGAGGAATCTGGCGCGTCCACGAGACCTCGCGCACGCCCCAGTCGTGCGAGCCGAACAGGCCCATGGGGAAGCTGCCGCCAGCGACGTGATGGCGTTCGTGGTCGGCCCACTGCAGGAAGATCACCGCGCCCCGGTGCTGGCGGTTGCCGGGATGCCGGGCGACCCCGTCACAGCGCATCTGCACCTGTGCGCGGTAGAACTCACCCGCCTCGACCGGCAGGAAGATCTACGCGTACCTGTCGCGCGCCTCGGTGACCTCGACGCGCAGGCACCGCTCGCTGCCGCTCGCCTCATCGCTGAGCCATGCCGTCGGCGGGAGGATCCAGCCGAGCTCCGCCAGCTCCTCCCATGAGCTCTCGAAGTCCTCGGCGAAGGGCAGCTCCGATTGCGCCGGAGCCGGCCGGCAGGCCAGCAGGCAGAGGCCGAACAGGAGTAGGCGCATGCGTCTCACTCACGTTTGGCGAATACTGTTGATGGCAAGAGAGTATTCGACGCATGCCTCCAGGAACCTGGGCGGGACGGCTACCTGAGCGAGATCACCTCGGGCGGGTTCGGGCAATCCACGATCGCCGCGGAGGCGACCTCGGTCTGCTCCATCACGAAGGTCTGCCGCATGTAGATCTCGTCCGGGTCCCCCCGGCCGAAGGTGATGTAGGTGCGCTGGGTCTGGTACCCGGTCCTGCTCACCATGATCTCGATGGTGCAGACCTGGTGCATGCAGTCCCGGACGTCGAACCGGTACCAGCCATTCGACCAGTTGTAGCGCCAGCCGCGCCAGTCGGGCGGGAACTGGTTGCCCAGGCGCCGGTAGCTGTCATCGGTCCTGTCATTCTGCTGGGAGCCATCGACCCAGACCGTGGCGTCTTCGAGGGCCTCGCCGTCCTGGTCAGCCACGTTCAGGTAAATGAAGAGGCTCTTCACATAGGCCCCGTCTTCGTCGTCGTACCAGTCACTGTCGCAGCCGGTCAGGGCGGCGAAGCTGACCGCCAGCGACACGAGGGCCAGAGGGCGCAGCAGCAGCGAGAGCTTCCGCACGTCAGGCACCTCCCCGAGGGGCGTTGCGCGCGTCAGTACTACCGACTGTAGTTTATACTATCATACATAGTAGACTTGCTGTCAAGCGAGAAGGTTCGCTTCTCGGGCCGGTACATGGTAGAATTCGGGCGGGCGCGTGCCGGGCAGGTGCGCGCTCACGGGCCAGCGAATAGTGGCGTGACGCCGGACCTGCCACGTGCGGGAGATGAGCTGCGACGTGAGAGCCGTGGTGCAGCGCGTCAGCGAAGCGGCCGTCGAGGTGGACGGTGAGACCGTGGGGGAGATCGGCCCGGGGCTGATGGTCCTGGTCGGCTGCGGCGATGACGACGGCGACGACGACGTCAGGCTGCTGGCGGACAAGATCGCGAACCTGCGGGTCTTCGAGGACGAGCAGGGGAAGATGAACCTGTCGGTGCGCGACGTCGGGGGCGGCGTGCTGGTGGTGCCGAACTTCACGCTCTACGGAGATTGCCGCAAGGGGCGCCGGCCCAGCTTCTCGTCGGCCTGCGCGCCGGAGAGGGCAGGGCCGATGGTGGACGGCCTGGCTGACCGCCTGGAGGCGGGCGGACTGACCGTCGCGCGCGGGATATTCGGCGCAAGGATGGCCGTGTCGCTGACCAACGACGGGCCGGTGACGCTGCTGCTGAGCAGCGAGAGGACGTTCTGAGCAACGGGTCGGATTGCGTGGGACGAGATGGCCACAGCACGGGGACACGACAGGGAGAAGACGCGCCGTCGGCTCTCCCGCCGGTACTGCGATGCCGGAGACGTGCAGGCGCTGCAGGATGACGTCGGCGGCGCGATCTCCAGCTACGAGCGGGCGGTGCAGCTCGATGAGAGCAGCACACGCGCTCACCTGGGGCTGGGCGACACCTACGCGCTGGCCGACCGTGACGACAAGGCCTACGACGCGTACCGCAGGGCGCTGGCGGCGGATCCCGACAACGCGGACGCGCACTTCTGCATGGGCGATCTGCTCGCGCGCAGCGCACGCCTTACCGACGCCATCTCCGAGATGGAGCTGGCGGTGCAGTGCGACCCCGACCGCCCCTACTACTGCTACCGGCTGGCCGAGCTCTACGTTCAGGCCGGGGACGAGGAGATGGCGGAGGAGCTGCTGCTGTGCGCCATCGCCCTGGACCCTGAGGAGGGCCTTTATCGTTACAAGCTGGGCGAGCTGCACTACCGAGCGGGGGCGTGGCTGTCGGCGGCGGAGGCCTACCTGGCGGCGACCCGCTGCTCGCCGCTGGACGATTTCTACCATGTGCGGCTCGCCTCGGTCCTGATACGCCTCGACCGTCGCGGCGCGGCCCTGCGAGTGCTGCGCCGCACCGTGCGCATCGCCCCCGACAATCGCGCCTACCGCTACCTGCTGGGTGAGCTGCTGATCCTCACGGGCGACCTCAAGGCGGGAAGCGGCGAGCTTCGCCGCGCCGGCAGGCTGGACGACTACGATCGCGACTACGTGCGCCGGATCAAGCGGCGCGCGGGCCAGCTCCGCGACGGCGAGAAGCTGGTGCTTGTCAGCGCGGTCGAGGTGCCCGCCTGAAGGTGGCACGCGGATGATCCTCGAGATGCTCTGCGTCGGCCCCCTGCAGGCCAACTGCTACATCGTCGGCTGCCCCGAGACGCATAAGGGCCTCATCATCGACCCCGGCGGAGAGCCCGAGCGCATCCTCGAGGCGGTCGAGCGCCTGGGCCTGCAGATCGAGTACATCCTCAACACCCACGGGCACGTGGACCACATCGCCGCGAACGCGGCGGTGCAGGAGGCAACCGGCGCGAGACTCCTCGTCCACGAGGACGATCGGGGGGCCGTCGAGAGCCCGCACCCGTTCTGGCGGGCGATGGTGGGCGGCGTGGAGCCCTCCGAGCCGGACGGAGCCATCGACGAGGGCGACCTCCTCGAAATCGGGACGCTGACCGTGCGGGTGCTGCACACCCCCGGCCACACCCGCGGGTGCGTCTGCCTGTTGCTCGACGATCACCTTTTCACCGGAGATACGCTGTTCGCGGGCGGCGTCGGTCGCACCGATCTGCCCGGCGGGGACGCGAGCGCTCTTCAGCAGTCCCTGCGCAGGCTCCGTGATGAGCTGCCCCCACAGACGCAGATCCTCCCCGGTCACGGTCCGGCATCGTCGATGCGCGAGGAGCGGCGCACCAACCCGTTCCTGCAGGCGCTGTAGCCTCGACGGACCGTGCCGTGGGCGCGGCGCGCGCGCCCCGCGGCCGCTTGTCCGGCGGTGGGCTTCGTGCTACAATCGCGATGAATGCAGCAGATCCGAGGCCTGCGCCGCAGCCGTCAGCATCGAGGGAGACGGACAGCAATGAGTGCCGACGAGCAGTCACTTGGCGGGCGACTGAAGGAGAGCCTGAAGTTCTGGCTGGGCGTCGCGGTGCTCTGCGGCATCGTTGGGACGGCGAGCTATTACTTCGGCAAGGACTACGTCGGTCGGCACCTGCACGAGATGGAGGTCAGGCAGCGGGCTCCGGACATAGTGCCCCAGACCGGCTCGGCGGTGGTGACCGATGATGGCGCGGAGCAATCGCCACCCATCAAGCCGGTCGTGATCATGATCGAGCGCGAGCCCAGCAGCCGCGAGGAGCGGCGCGTGCGCCGGGAGACCGCGCTTGGGCGCGACGAGGCCGAGCAACCTGCGGACGAGGTAGGGGAGGGGCCGTCGGAAGACGAGAGGCCATCCGAGCGCGAGGCCCCGTCCGGGGATGGGGAACGGGCCGAGAAGGAGACGCCGGAGGATACCGGCCGGTCGGCCTCCGAGAGCGGAGGCGGCGGCCGCTTCGTCGTGGCGGCCGGCTCCTTCGCCGACGAGACGAACGCGGACAGGCAGGTGCAGCGCCTGGCCCAGCAGGGTTACCAGCCCTACATCACGACGGTCGAGAGGGACGGAGTCACCTACAGGCGGGTCAATGTCGGGGTCTTCGACAGCCGTGAGCAGGCGGAGCAGGTCGAGGAGCGGCTGAAGTCCGAGGGCTTCGACGCGGCCGTCTGGACGGAATAGGAGCGGCCGACACTGCCGCCGATAGCACGAGTTGCACTGGTGGTGCTCGACAGCGCCGGGGTCGGCAATGCCCCCGACGCGGCCGACTACGGCGATGAGGGCAGCAACACGCTGGGCAACCTCGCGCGAGCGGTCGGCGGCCTCGCGCTGCCGAATCTGCAGGCCCTCGGGCTGGGCAACCTCCACGAGATCGAGGGCGTGCCCCCGGCCGCCACGCCGCGCGCGGCCTTCGGTCGGCTGACCGAACGCGCCGCGGGCAAAGACACGATGATCGGCCACTGGGAGATGATGGGGCTCATCAGGCGCGAGCCCTTCAGGACCTACCCCGACGGCTTCCCCGGCGAGCTGATCGATGAGTTCGAGCGGCGCACCGGGCACGCGGTGATCGGCAATCGGCCGGCCTCGGGCACCGTCATCATCGAGGAGCTGATGGGCGAGCACCTGCGCACCGGCGCGCTCATCGTCTACACCTCGGCCGACAGCGTCTTCCAGATCGCCGCGCACAAGGAGGTCGTGCCGCTCGAGGAGCTGTATCGGTGCTGCCGCATCGCCCGCGAGATGCTGACCGGCCGGTGGGAGGTCGCGCGCGTCATCGCCCGGCCCTTCGTGGGTGAGCCCGGCCACCTGCGCCGGACGCACGAGCGGAGGGACTACGGCCTGCCGCCTCCGGAGCCGACCGCGCTGGACCTGCTGCAGGAGGCGGGCGTGCACACCATCGCCATCGGCGACGTGGCCGACGTTTTCTCGATGCGCGGGCTCGATGACGCCGTGCGCACCGGAAGCAACGCCGGGGGCGCCGAGGCGATCATCAGGCTTCTGCGCGGCGACGTCAGTGGGCTGGTCTTCGCGAACCTCAATGATTTCGATAGCAAGTACGGCCATCGCAACGACCCTGAGGGCTACGCGCGGGCACTGGTAGAGTTCGACGGGTATCTGCCGGAGATGCTGGATGCGCTCGATGAAGACGGTCTGCTGATGATCACCGCGGACCACGGGACCGACCCGACCACGCCCAGCACCGACCACTCGCGGGAGCAGGTGCCGCTGCTGGTCGCGGGCGCAGCGGTGCGCTCGGGCCTGGAGCTGGGCACGCGCGAGACCTACGCCGACGTCGGCGCCACGGTCTGCGAGCTCTTCGGAGCCGAGCGCCCGGCGGCCGGCACAAGCTTCGCCGCCGAGCTGCTGCGGGACGGAGGCGGGCAATGACCCGCGACATCCGGCGGCTCAGCGAGCGCAAGCGCCGGGGGGAGGAGCTGTCGGCGGAGGAACTGCGCTGGGTCGTGGGGGCGTACACCGCCGGCGAGATCGACGACGCAGCGATGGCCGCGTGGCTGATGGCGGTCTGCTGCGCGGGCATGACCGGCGAGGAGACCTGGCACCTGACCGACGCCATGGCGCACTCTGGGCAGGTGCTCGACCTCTCCGGCATCGACCGGCCGACCGCCGACAAGCACTCGACCGGAGGCGTGGGCGACAAGGTGACGCTGGTGGCCACGCCGGTCGCGGCGGCCTGCGGGGCGTGCGTGCTGAAGATGAGCGGGCGCGGCCTGGGCCATACGGGCGGGACCATCGACAAGCTCGAGGCGATCCCGGGACTGCGCACCGACCTCTCGCCCGAGCGGCTGGTGGGCCAGGCGCGGGAGGTGGGCCTCGTGGTGGCGGCGCAGAGCCGCGAGCTGGCGCCGGCCGACGGAAGGATGTACGCCCTGCGAGACGCGACGGGGACCGTGGACAGCCGGGCGCTGATCGCGTCCAGCATCATGAGCAAGAAGATCGCGGGCGGCGCGGAGGCCATCGTCCTGGAGGTCACGGTGGGCAGCGGGGCATTCATGCGCGACGTCGAGGAGGCCCGCGCGCTGGCTCGGCTGATGGTGGAGCTGGGGCGCCGGGCGGGGCGCACGGTCGGCGCCGTGCTCACGGACATGAACCAGCCGCTGGGCGGCGCGGCAGGCAACGCCGTCGAGGTGGAGGAGGCGGTCACCGTGCTGCGCGGCGGCGGCCCCGCCGATGTGCGGGAGGTCTCGCTGACCATCGCGGCGTGGCTGCTGGTGGCGGCCGGGCTGCACTCGAAGTTCGACGCGGCGCTCGCGGCGGCGGCCGAGTCCGTGGACTCGGGCGCGGCCCTCGAGGTATTCGTGGCGATGGTCGAGGCGCAGGGAGGCGACGCCTCGTCGCTGGAGCGGCCGCTGCTGGGACATCAGGCGCCCGAGGTGGCGGAGTGGGGGGGCGAGGAGGCCGGCGTGGTCGCGCGCATCGACGCGCGCGGGGTCGGCTATGCGGCGCTGGCCGCCGGCGCGGGGCGGCGGCGGAAGGGCGATCGAGGCGACCCGGCGGCAGGCGTGCGGCTGCTGCGCAAGGAGGGCGACGAGGTGCGCCGTGGCGAGCCGGTCGCGATCGTGCTGGCTGCGTCGCAGGAGAGGCTGGGCGAGGCCCTCGCCGAGCTGGACGCCGCCATCAGCATCTCGGAGCGGCCACCCATGCCCGGTCCGCTGATCGTGGAGACGATCCCACCCGGGGGAAGCGAATGATGGGCGGGAAGAGCTGGCTCGACCTGGCGGTCGTCGCCGCGGCGGTCATGGCCTTCGTGACGCTGCTGCTTTTCATCCAGGCCAGCGGGCGCGGTCGCGCTGAGATCGCGCGAACCGCTGGCCTGCTGTGGGCGGCGCTGGCGCTAACGGTGGGCCTGGGATGGCTGCTTGAGGCCCGCTGGGGCGGAGCGGTGTTCGATATCGAGCTGCGCGGCGGCCCGCGCGTGATGACCCGGTCGCTGACCTGGGGGCAGATGGTCACGCTCGGCGTCATGCTGGTCGGGGTGGTGGCGCTCTACGTGACGTCGCTGCTGGCCGTCAGGCGGCTGCTGGCGCCGGAGGGCCGCCTGGAGGTCAGAGGCGTGCAGGATGAGGAGAGGGGAGCGAAGTCGTGATCGCCGTTGCGGCCGTGCTCTGGCTCGCCGTCATCGTCGCGGTGGCATTCGGCTACTACGTCCGCTACATCGAGCCCGCACAGATGCAGGTGAGCCACGTGCCGGTGCACTTCGAGGCCCTGCCGCCCGCGTTGGAGGGGCTGACCATCGCGCACCTGTCGGACTTCCACTGCCGGCCCGACCGCGCCATCGAGCACAGCAGCCGCGAGGCGATCCGGCTGACGATGGCCGAGCGGCCCGACCTCATCCTCATCACCGGCGACATGTTCGACACCTGCGAAATGGCGCGGCGGTGTGCCGGGCAGTTGCGCGGGCTTTCCGCGCCGCTGGGCGTGTGGGCCGCGCCGGGCAACCACGACCGCGCGCACGAGGATCCGTTTTCCTGCCTGGAGGCCCCGCTGGAGGATGTGGAGGCGCTGCGCGACGTGCTCACCGAGGATGGCATCGTGCTGCTGGCCAACGAGCACCGGATCATCGAGACCGATGGCGCGACCATCGCGGTCGCCGGCGTGGACGACTTCGCCTACGGGCGCGATGACGCGGCGGGCGCGCTGCGGGGCACGGATGCGGCGGACCTCGTCATTCTCATGGCGCACACGCCGGACATCCTGGATGACCCGTCCGTCGCGCAGGCGGACCTGATCCTCAGTGGCCACACGCACGGCGGGCAGATCCAACTTCCGTGGGTCGGCTCCCCGTGGGCGCCGGTCTGGCGCGACCGCCGGCGCGCCTCGGGGCTGCTGCGCGCGGGCGGGCCGCTGTGCTACGTCAGCCGCGGCGTCGCCTCGGCCACCCGGGCGCGCTTCCGCTGCCGGCCGGAGGTGGCCATCCTGACGCTGCGGCGCGGAACCGAGACTCCGGCGCGCGACGTGCCGGTGCGCCGGCCGTCCCGCCGCCCTGAACGCGTTGAGGAGGTAGTGCGGTGAGTATGCTGTCGTCCCTGTCGGGGCTGCTGGAGCGCGTCGGTCTCAAGGGCAAGTCGAAGGTGCCGCTGTCGCGGGACCAGGCGTTTGAGGCGCGGCCGGTGCGCAACCCCAATCTGAAGTGGCGCATGAACGAGGATCGGTGCGTTGAGGTGATCGTCCCCCGGCGCAAGGATGCGGTGGGCCGGGCGCTCGGCTTCCTCTTCTTCGTGCCGGAGAGCCGCCCCGTGATCCTCGACGAGGTGGGCACCCGCATCTGGGACCTCTGCGACGGCGAGCATACAGTGGAGGACATGATCGGGGCGCTGTGCGCGGAGTACAAGCTGGGCCGCCGCGAGGTCGAGGTTTCGCTCACCGAGTACCTCCGCACGCTGGGCAAGCGCGGGATGGTGGGCTTCCTCGTCCCGAAGGAGTTCCTCGAGGACACGGACGAAGGAGAGCTGGTCGGGCTGCAGGAAGTGGGGACCAGCCGCGAGGACCTGGAGGCCGCCCGGCGAAGGGCTCAGGAGGGCGAGGACGCGGCCGGGTCGGAGGAGGAGCCGAAGGTCCGCTGAGGCGGCGCACTCGCAGGAAGGAGCGCCCGTCCATGCTGCGCAATATCGTCGTGGGCTACGACGGAACGCGGTCGTCCAACGTGGCGGTCGAGCAGGCCATGGGGCTGGCTGAGGTCTGCGGCGGGCGCCTCTATCTTGTGACGGTCTCGACCGTCACCGACGAGGACCTGGCAGAGGGCGCGATGGGCGGCGAGCCGGACATCGCGGACATGGCCATGCCGCCCACCCCTATCGGAGACGAGGACGAGGATCGGCCCGCCACAGAGCTCCCCCTGTCCATCGACGACATCCGGGTCAAGTGCCAGGACCTGCACATCGTCTGCGAGGAGGAGCGGCTGGTGGGGCGCAACGCCGGCGGGCGGCTCCTGCGGCGGAGCTGGATGGCGGAGCTGCTGGTCATCGGCCGCGGCGATGAGCGACGGCCCGGCGTCATCGGCCCCAACGTGACCTTCCTGCTCTCCGAGCTCGTCTCGCCGACGCTCGTCTGCGCGCGGCAGTACGTGGACATACGCTCGGTGCTGATCCCCTACAAGAGTTCGCTTTCCGGAGGGCGGGCACTCTTCTTCGCCGGCGGCCTATGCGAGACGCTCAACGCCGAACTGCACGTGCTGGTCTGCGAGCCCCGGCGCTCGGACGCCCACCGTGCCGTCGAGAGCGCGGAGAAGCACCTGCGCGCCTACCGCATCGAGAGCGAGACCGACGTATCGCTCACCCCGCCGCACGAGGCCGTGCGGTCGGCCGCCATGGACCGCGATGTGTCGCTCGTGCTCGTGCCAGGGGCGCACAAGCGCTACTACCTCTTCCCCTGGCAGCGCAACGAGACGCTGGCCCGCGCGCTGGACGTCCCGGGCGCGGCGGTCCTGGCCTACCCGTAAACGCCCTCACTCCCCCAGGGCGAGCTTCCCGAAGCGGTCGGGCGTGTTGAAGCGCCCGAAGGTCGGCACCCACGCGTAGTAGGTGGCGTCCCCCGCGCCCTCCCAGCGGTTGACCATCACATCGAAGCGCCACGGGCTGTCCGTGGTGGGCGGGGGAGCATCGAGCGACGCGAGCGGCACCGCGATCTCCATGACCCAGCGGTCGTCGTGGACGACCACCGCGTTCTGGGCCCCGCTGTCCCAGTCGCCGGACGCCTTCGGCGGCTGGTCGAAGACCGCGCCGGTCGCGCTGACCACGATCTGCCACGCCGACGTCGCTCTGCAGGTCGGGTCGAAGAAGACCTCCACGCTCTCGTCCATGTAGGTCGGCCCGTCGTCCTCGGTCACCTCCATCCGCATCTGCGTGTCCGGCCGGCGCGGGACCTCGACCGCGAGATAGAGGCGCTCGCCGTCGTGGGCCGCAAGGAAGCTGGGCGACAGCTCGACCTGCTCGCCGGAGTTGCTCGCCGGCATGGGCAGAGGCTGCAGGCCCGCCCAGGTGCCGTCGTCCAGCTCGCCGTCGAGCGCGGGGGCGGGGCGCCTGGGCACGGTCAGGGTCGGCGGCTCCGCCCACTCGCGGGCCTGGTCCGCCTCCTCGCGCACGACCTGCCACTGGTCCAGCATCCAGTCCATCCGCCGCTCGTACTCGGTGCCTGCCGCCAGCTCGCGCGCCTCGTCGAGCCGGGCGAAGATCCACTCGACCTCCTCGGGCGGGAACATGTCCTTCCACGGCCGGCTGGAGTGGCGCTCCGGGTCGGCCCAGATCTGCTCACAGCGCGCGAAGAGCCGCCGCATGGGCTCCTCCGCGGGCCCGTAGAAGCGCCCGAAGTAATCGTCCAGCAGGGCGTCCACGTCCTGGTCGGGGTCCCACAGCAGGCGGGCGGTGACATACCAGTTGAGGCCCTGGATCCCCGCGTGCATGGCCTGGCCGGAGGCGCCCCAGTTCTCCTTGGTGTCTGACTCGGACTCGACGAACTCGCCCGACGAGATGTCGCGCAGGAACTTGATGTCCTCGTCGATGAGGTGCGGGAAGACCACGGGCACTCCGCGCATATGCGGGTGATACCACACGTTGTAGTACTCCCAGACGTAGACTCTCGCGGGCTCGAGGTCCAGCCAGCCGCGGATGGCGTCGCGCGCCATCTGCTTGTACTCCGGGTCCCAGTGGTTGCGGCGGGTCTTACAGATCATGACGACCACGTTGTCCTCGAGCTTCTCGATGCGCAGCGGCGGCAGGAACTGGTAGGCGTAGGCCAGGCTGCCCACATAGCGGTCCGGGTACTCGTCCTTGACGCGCCTGGCGACGTCGTTGACGAAGCGCCAGACCAGGTCCGAGAACATCCCGGCGCGGCCGCGCTCCTCGGTCACCCACCCGGCCTCGCGCGCCTCCTGGCCGGCGTCGGTGTAGGAGTCGTTTGGGACCACGGCGTAGATCGGGAAGTTCTTCATCTCTCTGTCCCAGTCGATGGGCTCCGCGGTACGCCACGGCGGCTGGGCGAAGAACTCCAGCGCCTGCTGGACGGTGACGTCGAGCACCTCGGGGTTCATGAAGTTGATGATGACGCGGCCGGGCTCCTTGTGGTTGTAGATGTCGCGCTTGCCCCGGACGGTGGCGAAGTACTCCGGGTGCGTCTCGCCGTACTTCGCGGCCCAGTCCGTGAACGAGTGGTTGAGGTTGATGTAGTATTCGCCGCCGAAGCCGACCCGCTTGTACCACCTGGCGGCCTCGATGTCCTTGTTCCAGCGGAAGGCCCACCAGTTGCGGTAGTGAAAGTGCGGCGCGTCGGTGACCTCGTAGTCGCTGAGGCGGATGGTCGGCTGCTCGGGCACCACCTCGCCCATCTCTCCCGGCAGGAACCACCGGCAGCCGAGCTCGCGCAGCAGGTGGTAGACCGCGTAGAGCGTGCCGGTCTCGCCGTAGGCGCAGAGGTTCCCGTCGGGCGTGATGGTCCTGCTGGTGCGCCCACTGCGGCCGGGCAGGTGCGGGCCCTTGTGGTCGCGCCCGATCAGCACCATGACGCCGTCGTCCGGCGTGGCGATGCGGAAGCCGTCGGGGTCGAGGTCATCGACGGTGATGCGCAGCCGTCCGGCCGCGCGGCTGTCGCCGAGGTAGATGCCGGGCGCCACGCCGTCGCGCAGGTCGTCCGGCGTCTCGTCCACGATCGGCAGCTCCGCGCCGGAGATCCTCGCGATGTAGGCCTGCAGCTCCTCGGCGGCGTAGGGCACGGTCCTGGCGGCGTCCTCGCCGATGACGATGCGCGTAGCGGGCGCGCCCTCGTCGGCGATGGTGATGCTCGCGGCATGCGCGGCGGCGGCCAGCGTCAGTAATGCGGTCGCGATCAGGCAGATGCGCTTCATTGCTTGGTCCCTCCCGTGCGGTTCCGGCGTATGCTCAGCTCTCAACGCCCCTGCGTGCCGGGACGCCCCGCTCGTAGTAGTGCTTCACCTCGCGCATCTCGGTCACCAGGTCGGCGGCGTCGATCACGCGCGGGTCGGCGCGGCGGCCGGTGATGACCAGCTCGACGGCCTCGGGCCTCTCGTCGATCAGCGCCAGCAGCTCCTCGACCGGGAACAGCCCGAAGTGCGTGGCGATGTTCGCCTCGTCGAGGATCACCACGTCCCAGCGGCCCGCCAGCAGCTCCCGGCGGGCATCCGCGAGGCCCTCCCTCGCGGCGGCGATGTCCTCGGGCGCGGGCTCACGGTCGATGAAGCAGGCGCGTCCGTACTGCCGCACCTCGATGAGGTCGTCGTAGCGCTCCAGCGAGCGCAGCTCGGAGTAATGCATGCCCTTGACGAACTGGCCGATGAAGACGCGCAGGCCCGCCCCGGCCGCCCGCAGCGCCAGGCCCAGGGCGGCGGTGGTCTTGCCCTTCCCGTCGCCGGTGTAGACCTGGACGTAGCCGCGATCCCAGTCTGCGCGCTTGCTCATGAGTACCCTCAAGTCACGCCGAACGCTCGGCGGTCAGGCGTACTGGTCGGTGATACCGCGCACGATCTCGACCCACCGGCGCAGGCGCCAGGGCTCGTGTTCGATGGTCTGCACGTCCTTGAGTGTAATGTCCACGATACAGCCCTTCGCGGCCTCCATCCCCGCGCGGATGATGCGGCGGATCCGGTCCTCGTCGAAGCCGCAGCACATGACGTCCGCGGGGTTCGGCCGCCAGGAGAAGACGTAGTCGGTGCCGATCTGCTCGGCGGATTTCGCCACGTCGGCGACCGGCACAACCGCGATGCGCCGCAGGTTCGGGAGCTGCCGCAGCATGTCGATCTTGTTGGTCAGGTCCTCGCAGCAGCCGTAGGCCACCAGGCCGAAGTGCTCCAGGATGGGCACCTGGTACTGGAACATGAACTCGTCGTGCATGGCCGGCGAGACCTGCGCGAACTCCTGCGCGGCGCAGAACGCCCAGAGCTGGCCGCGCTTGACCGGCCCCGAGTTGGCCGCCGGATCGGTCAGCTCCAGGGAATAGGGCTGCGCCTGGTTCTGGTGGTTCGCCAGCGACCAGTCGCCCGCTTCCTCGGCCTCGCGGTGCACGCGCTGGACGCCCTCGCTCATGTGCGTCAGGAGCCGGTGCAGCCACCGGGGGTTGTCGGTCATGTCCCACATGACCTGCTCGAGCCCGCGCAGGTAGGCCAGGTCGGTGGACAGGTCGGCGCGCCAGACGCTGTACGCGGGCGAGCGGTCCACGTTCACCGTCAGGATGTCGCCGACGGCGTCCCGCAGGCGCGCCACGTTGATGCGCGTCTGCTCCTCGTCGATGATGTGGTGCGGCTCGGCCAGCCGCTCGATGTCCTCAAGCTGCTTGAGCGGGGGGTCGTACATCCACGCGCCGCCGGGCTCGGGGCTGGGAATGCGGTTGTAGGGGACGCCCCACGGCCCGTGCTGGGGCATCCTCACGGAGGCCCGCTGGGAGATCCACGGCTCGATGACGTAGTCATCGCCGATCGATTCCTGCACGATGTGCATGCGCAGGAAGCGCTCGTGGCCCTGCCAGAAGGGGTCCCGGCACTGCAGGTTCGATTCCGGGTGCTCGTTCCAGGCCGCGAACCAGCGCATGTAGACCAGCGGCCTGGTGTGCTGGAGCGAGTTGTGGCGGCGCCACAGGTCGCGGCGCTCGTCCATGATGGGCTGTGCCGCGATCTCGGCGTATCGCTTCGCCAGGTCGCGGATGATCCCGACGTCATGTTGGTCCTGGGGCATCGGTTGCTCCAGTCAATTGTATGGCATCATTCCGTCGTGCAACCGCCCTCGCCCACACGTCGTTCGCAGGTGGTAGACGACCGACGGCCGGGCCGGCTTCGCTTCGCTCAGGCGGCCCGCCACGGCAAGGACAATGGACAACGCGGTCACAGGTCAGGCCGCATCAGATACGTGTGCATCGCTTCCGCCGGGAATGCGCCGTCCTCGATGCCGACCGGCTCGCCGGTGGTGACATCGGTGACCTGCGCCGCCTCTCCCACCTCGTGGCGGGCGTCCCGGAAGGTGAAGAGTACGCGCATGCCCTCCTCCTCGTCAAGCCACCGCACGCCGCGGTCATCCGGGAGAGTGTCGCGCAGCTTCATGTGCTGGACGACAGCCACGTAGTCGCGGTTCGCCGTCGCGATCTTCGCGTGGCGATCCGGCGTCTGCGAGAACACCGGCCAGCTCAGCCACGCCGGCGACTTGTTCGCCAGCATCCGGTAGTAGTAGTCGCCCTCGGTCAGCAGGTCGTTGATGGCTCGATCCTGCTCGTCGTTACCGCGGTGCCCAAGGTAGTTCGAGACCATGTAGCGCGTGGTCGGATCCGGGCCATGCGGCTTGGGCGCGTCCAGGTTCGCCACCGGGAAGCCGGCGGCCGGGATGCCGAAGGTGCCGGTGGACTCGCAGTAGATGACGTAGCCGAGCTGCGAGAGCCGCGCGTGGAAGCGGAAGAGGTCCTCGGCCTGCTGCAGCTTCACCTCGCGCGAGGCGAGGTTGATCCCGTGCGTGAAGTTGCGGTAGGAGTCGAGCCACAGGCTTCCCAGCCCCGTCTCGTCGCGGATCTTCCGCCACGCGTCCACGGCGTAGTCCATGTAGCCGCCGCGGAAGCGCGTGCCGAGGATCTCCGGCCAGCAGTAGGTCGTGGGGGGCTTGCCGTCCGCACCTTCCAGGTGCCACTGCGGGTTCTGCTCGAAGAGCGGCGAATGCTGCCACAGGTGCGCCGTCGGCGCCCACGCCATCACGATCATGCCGTTGTCGGCGGCGGCGTCGCAGAGCGCCTTCACGGCCTGCGTGCCGCCCCACTCGTCGCCGGGGCGGATGTAGTCCAGCGAGCAGCCGCCGCGACCCCAGATGCTGTGCACCGCCAGGACCCTGAAGCCCAGCGCGCCCACCTGCGGCACGACCTCGTCGATGTAGTAGGCGAGCAGGTCGTCGTGCGTCGCGCGCTCGCGCCAGTGCCCCCACACGTTCATGACCGGCATGGGCGTGTGCTGCTCGATGGCCCAGAATCCCGCATGCAGGTTGTAGACGTAATCGCGAGCGCGAGTCCAGGAATCGTGGCCGGAGCTGCTCGCGAACAGCACGCAGCGCCACGCAGTAGTCGCCTCTCGATCACCGACGAAGGGCGTGGTGTCGCGGTAGCGGATGTACTGCGTGCCGCCCGCGCGCCGCGTGTCCACGTAGGGGATGGGCTCGTCGTAGAAGCTGAGGATCGCGCTCCCGTCCGCGTACTGGTAGTCGAGGCCGTCCGCGCCCGCGAAGCGTGTGCCGGGATCGCCGGCGTAGGTGTTCTCCGGCGTGATCGTGAACTGATTCTGCACCGCGTAGGCGTTCTGCGTGACGACCGTGACGCCGATCGGATCGCCCGCAAGCTCCCACGTAGCGCGGTCGGCGATCTGCAGCACGCGCTCCGAGTCGCTGGCCCAGCGGTAGCGGTAGGCGTAGCCCGCGTGGGTCTCGCCCGCGATCTCCCGCTGCTCCGGCCGGAAGTGCCACTCGAGCCGGTCCTCGCCGCCCTCGCGCACCAGCGCGGTGTCCACGATCACCTCATCGCCGTGCACTTCGTGGTGGAGGTAGCGGCAGGCGCTGTAGTGGCCGCCCGACTCCGTCTCGATCAGCGCGGCGATGGGCGGGGCGTCGGGGTTGCGCAGCGGCGTCGTCCCCACGTTCACCGCTGTGATGCCCAGGATGCGGTCACCCTCCAGCGGCATGAGCAGCCGCGTGTCGCCCGCCAGGTGGATCTCCAGGCCGGCCTCGGTCCGACGCACCTTGCTTCGATCGAGCGATGGCTCAATCATGCCCGCCGAGACCGCCGCCTGTCGCAGATCGCCCGCCTCGGCGCGCGTCTCGGGCACCGGCGCCGCGTCAGCCATGGGCTCGACTTCGTAGCGCGCCTCGACCCAGCCGGTGGCGCGTCCGCGGCTGGGGCGGATCTCCACATCATCGATCCAGAGCCGCCCGCCCGCGGCACGCGCCCAGAACTCCATGCGCGCATGGTGCACGCCCGCGGAGGGCACGGTGATGCTCTCGTGCACCCGCTCCCAGTCCCAGTCGCCGTCATGCTTCGGGCCGACGGTGAACCACTTGACGAGGTTGCCGTCCTCATCGAGCCAGAAGATCTTCGTGTGGTAGGTGCGCACGCCGCGGCCGGCCAGCTTGAAGGAGACCTCCAGCGTGCGGCCCGGCTCGACCTCGAAGGTCTCGCTCGCGGCGGCGTTGATCCAGCCCACCGAGGGCGGCGGCTGCGCGGCCCAGTCCCACCAGGTGGACATGTCCGGCTCCGGGTCCTGCTCGGGCGTGCATGCGACCGTGAGCGCCCGCGAGCCGTCCGGCGCCACGGCCAGCTCTCTGTCGCGTGCCGTCAGGTCTCGCGCGATGCTCCAGTGCTGTGGCTCGCCATCCGCGCCGATCGTCTCCATGTCGCCGTTGAGCACCAGGTTCTCGCCCGGCGGCTGGACGGGCCCGATAGCTGCAAAGGAGGCGTCATCGATCTCGGCCCACGCGCCGACGCCGTCGAGGTAGAGGTCGAACCGGATGCTCTGCACCTCGCCGGCGATGGCGCCGTAGAAGAACGGGTAGCGGGTCCACTCGTCGGTCAGGTCGGCGTGAAGCATCGAGCAGCCGCCGATCCAGCCGGGGTTGTACTGCGAGAGCTGGATGCGCAGGCGCCCCTTGCCGCGCGCCCAGACGACGGCGAGGTACTGCGTGTCGGGCTCCAGCGGCGTCTGCTCGGCCTGCCAGAGGCCCGCTCGCCAGTGAGTGCCCGCCTGCACCGCCTCGACGCGCAGCGCGCCCTCGCCCGAGTGTGCCTCGTCCGCTCGGACAAGCTTCACGTCATCGGCCGCCCAGCCCGCCGGGCCCTTATCCGTCCACGCCTCGAAGCCCGGGTTGGCGAGCAGGTTCTCCTGCTGGGCGGGTGCTGCAACCGCGATGACCAGCCCTGCGATGAGCGCCGGCCATGCGCGCATCATGCATCCTCCTCGTCGGGCACGAAGCCGATGGTGGGGTAGCCGTTGAAGTCGATGACGTAGCGCCCGTTCGTAGTCGGGTACTCGAAGGTGCCGCCGCGCTGGAAGTCGTTGTCCTGCGTCGTGCGCCTCGCCAGCCGGCCATCGGGCAGCATGTACTCGTCCGCGTACTTCATGACCACGCGGTCGCGGTTGCCGACGGGGTGGCCGGTGGTGGTGACGGCCTCCCCATCCACGTCGATCTCGGTCAGGAAGCGGCCGTCCACGTCGATCCCGGCCTGCACCATGCGCGCGAACTGCTCGATCTTGGGCACAACCGGGCAGGTGGCGTCGTCGAGCCCATGGACGATGACGATCTTGAGGCTCGGGTTGGCCCCGTGCAGCAGCCGGCAATGCTCGAGGTTGCCGAAATCGCGGATCTCCTGCATGTCCGTGGTCATGGCGCGCGGGCTGTCGGGATTCGTGGAGTACTCGGCCGACAGGTGGCTGCCGAACGCGCCCGTCCCGAACGCGATGCCGTCGGTCAGGCCGGGCATGCCGCAGATGTCTACGGCGCAGGCGAAGGTGTGCGGGGCCAGCTTGCAGGCCATCTGCGTCACGTTGCCGCCGCCCGAGCCGCCCATGGCGTAGATGCGGTGCTCGTCGAAGCTGAGCCCGGCCTGGCCGATCTGCCGCCGCACGTGGTAGAGCGCGCCGATGCAGTCCATCGCCTGCAGGTAGCCGTGGTCGTAGGGCCGGTCGCGGCGCAGCTTCCAGTCGTCGCCGCTCTGCAGGTAGTTGACGCTCACCGCCACCACGTCGTAGCGCTCGGAGAAGGTGTCGCACCAGCCGCGGTAGATCTCCTGGTCGTAGATGCCGCCCCAGTTGTGCAGGCAGAGCATCAGGCCGGTGCCCGCGCCGATGCCGCCCGGCGGCTCCCGCACCCACATCCTGACCGTCCGCCGGCCCGGCTCGAACGGCCACTCCTGCGCGACGAACTCCTGGTCCTGCTCCAGCACCCGGTTCATCGGCCCATCTCCAGCAGCATGGTCGTGTCTGCCTCCAGATCGATGGCGATCTCTCGCCCCGCGCCGAGCACCTCGCCGGTCAGCGCGTCGGCCAGTGTGGCCTCACGCGGCAGGCGTAGCGTGCGTGGGCCGCCGATCGCCGTGTGCAGCGCGATGAAGCGCGCGTCGGCCCGCAACACATGGGGGCCTTCGTCGATGTACCGGTGCACCCCTGCCTGGCGCATGACGCCCGCCAGGAGCGCGCGCGGCACGAACGGGATGCTGCAGAACACGGTCGTCCCGCGCCCCGAGCCGGTGGCGACGAGCCCGGGCAGGTCCGTGCCGGCAATGTGGCCCAGCAATCGCGCGCCCAGACGCGGGATCAGCGCCGGCGCGAAGGCGCCCGAGCCGAAGCGCAGCTCATCCCGCGCGACCACTTCGCCCGCGTCGGCGGTGAGGTTGCGCATCTGCATGGTGCAGCGGCCAACGTTGGCGGTCTCGTGCAGCACAAACTTGGCCCCGCGCAGCGGGAGCGCCGGCCGCTCGGGCTTCTCGCGCGCCCACGGCGCGCTGGTGAAGGCCTCCAGCGGCCAGTCGAAGCGGTAGGCCTCGCCCTCGACCAGCACCTGCTGCGGCGCCACGAACTCGTTCCGGTCCGCGTCCTTGATGACGAAGGTGAAGGGCAGCGTGGGCGCATCGCCGGTGAGCCTGAGGTCGAAACCGATGCCCTGTCCGGGATCGAACGCCTCGGGGGCGGTCCAGTGGATGTCCGTGTAGCTGTAGCCGGTGTCGAAGGTCCAGCGCAGGCCGCCCTCGATGCCCGCGATGTCGTAGGCCTGGTACCACTGCTGCATGGTGTCCTGGTCGCGCGGGTTGTACCAGTTCGCCAGGTCCGCGAAGCCGCCGACGGGGGTGCTCTCGCCGACGTGGAGGCCCAGCACGCGCGTCGGCTGCAGCCCGGCGAGGAGGTCGCTGCCGGCGCTTGCCTCGATCTGTGCGGGCAGCCAGCGCTCGACCGGCGAGAGCTCGAAGCCCGTGACGGTCTCCGCCTGCTCGACCGAAAGCGCGTCGGGGGTGATCAGCCCCGGCGCCCAGAGGAAGACCATCGCATGCTGCCCGGCCTCGCGCAGGCGCCGCACGAGCGCCGCCTCCTCCGGTGACATGGCGAAGGTGTTGAGGAAGACCAGCATCCGGTAGCGGTCGAGATCGGCGTCGCCGAGCCGGCTGAGGTGGATGGCGTCGAAGGGCGCGCCGAGCCGATACATCTCGGTGCCGAGATCTTCGACCATCCGGTGGGCGATGCTCATCCCGTGTCCGTCGCCCAGGAAGTAGAAGCTCTCCAGGTCGCATATCAGCGCGATCTGTGCGGTCGGTGAACGCTCGGTCTCAATGGCCCGCTCCGCGACGCGCTGCAGCGCCGCCGCGCGCTGCATGATCTGCGGGTCATCGAACCAGCCGCCGCCCTGGTCCCCGCCGAAGTCCACCCACCAGAAGCCGGTGCCCTCGATCAGCGCGGTGCTGAACTCGCGGGTGATGGCGGCCAGGGACTGCTGCACGTTCTCGGTGCGCCCGTACTCGGCGCGCGGGTGCAGGTAGGTGCGGATGTCGCCCTCCAGGATGTGTGGCTTGCCGCCGAGACGGAAGGCGGCCGCGAGGCTGCGCAGCCGGCCGTCCTGGCCCATCAGGCGGTGCGAGTAGCTGTAGGGCGCGACGAAGTAGTCCACGTAGGGGCTCGCGAACAGCCGGTCCAGCTCCAGGTGGCCGCCCTGCGTCTGCGGCCTGACTCCGTAGAAGTAGCCGTAGTAGACGCCGCACAGCTTCGCGCCGGCGGTCTCCTCCTTGACGATGCGGCCGAAGTGCTCGATGGCCTCCGCGACCACCTGCTGGTGGCAGCGGTAGTAGTCGATGGCCGGGCGCTCGGTGGCCGGCTCGCGGAAGGCGATATGCTCGGCGAGCTTGCGCGCCTGCACGCCGGGGACCTGCGCGGTGTCGAAGGTCACGTCCGGGTCGCGCCATGCCGCGCGCAGGGCCTCGACCGTGTCGTACTTCTCGCGCAGCCAACGCCGGAAGCGGGCCGTCATCGCGGCACCGGTGTCCGGGTACTGCTCGCGCCAGCTCCCGAAGTAGTGCCACTCGGCGGAGATGCCGTAGGCGGGCTGGTAGCCGATGACGCGGCGGCCCCAGGGCTGCGCCTCGAGATGGTCGATGAGCGCGCGCCACGCCTCGCCGGTGTCGCGCAGCCACGCCCCGGAGGCCATCGAGCCGCGCCGCGCCCGGTACTTCTCATCGCCCCCAAGCTCGCCCGGGACGCCGTAGCCGACCAGTTCATCGGGGTGCTGCTGGGTCCACCAGCCCGGCTGCACCAGTCGCACCATCATGATGACGTAGGCGTCGGGGTCGAGCTTCGTGTACATGCGCACCTGCTCGTCGAGCGCGGAGAAGTCATACTCGTTCGGGCCGCGCCACAGCCTGTCGATGTGCACGGAGGTGCAGTACAGGTGTACCCCGGCGTCGCGGAAGTTCTCCACCTGCCGCCGCCCGTGCTCGGTGAACAGGTCCACCGTGCCGCGGTAGCACACCAGCGGCCGGGGCTCGCCGTTGATGAGCGCGACCGCGGAGCCGTTGCGCCAGGTCGCCTCGACCTCGATGGGCGGGTC
Source organism: Candidatus Zipacnadia bacterium (assembly GCA_029820945.1). Lineage (GTDB taxonomy): Bacteria > Armatimonadota > Zipacnadia > Zipacnadales > UBA5352 > JALGUJ01. The sequence goes on from JALGUJ010000032.1 coordinate 22,864, forward strand.
GTCGGCGAACTGCTCGGGCGGGGCCATGAGCGCCTGGCGCGCGGTCGCCCAGGCCGCACGCTCCTCGTCGGTGACGAAGTGGGCGTTGGAGAAGGTCGCGTACTCGACCCACGGCAGCGCGAATGCATTGCCCACCGCCCGCGCCTGCTCCCAGTCGGTGTCGTCGAAGCCCGGCAGGTTCCAGCCCTCGGGCCCCTCGCGCGAGACGCGCCACGACTCGTCGGAGTTCACGACGATCTCGCGGCCGTCGGCTGTGAGCACGCTCAGCCGCGCGATGACCCCCGCCACGCTGGTGGCGTTGTACGCCTGCACGGCGATCAGGTTGCCGCCCGGCTGCAGGAGGTCGGTCAGCGGGTAGAAGAGCGCGGAGCCATCGCGCTCGGTCGGCTCCAGTGGGCCCTCGCCGTTAACCCAGAGCGTCTGGCGGTCATCGACCATCAGCCACAGCCCGGCGCGCTGCGGCGCGGCGGGAAGCTCAAAGCCACGCCGGAAGAAGCGGTCCTGCTCGCGCGCGTCCCAGGTGGCGGACTCGGGGTACCAGATCCACTGCGCGGCGGTCTCCTGTGCGTGCCCGGGTTGCGGCACGACGAGCGCCAGCACACAGCCGGCAATAGCGACGGTGATGCAAATGACACGCTGTGTGTTCAAAGGTCTGCACCCTCCAGGAGCGGCCCGGTCCGTCGTTGGGCATAATGCGCCGGGTAGGCGCCTGCGACCTTCCGCCGCAGGTCATCGACCCGCGTGAGCGAAGGAAGGCATACCCACGATGCGGAGAGGTGATGCCGATGCGACGCTGGCTGACCGTGCCGACCGCCCTGCTCGTCCTGGGGTTCGCGGTCCACGTGTGGGCGCAGGAGGTCCAGCTCCTCGCCAACCCCGGCTTCGAGGACGGCCTCGATGGCTGGTCGCTCTGGCCTGGGGAGAGCGGCTCCACGATGAACCACGACACGGAGGTGGTCTCGGCAGGAGCGGGCTCCCTGCGCATCGACGCCGTCAGTCCCACCGACCGCGCCTTCGTCAATACCTCCACCGCCGGCTTCGAGACCGAGGTCATCTACCGCATCTCGGTCGCGATCCGCACGACCCCGGGGGTGCCCGACTCCGCGGTGGGCTTCCTCATCAACTACCGCGGCGGGGAGGGGGGCGGCATCCTCAGCCGCGCCTACCCCATGGGGCTGGAGAAGACGCCCGAGGGCGAGTGGACGCGATGGTCGGGGCTCTTCTACTGCACCCCCGAGATCACCCAGTGGCAGTTCCTACTGCGGCTGGAGTACGCCGTGGGCAGCGTCTGGTTCGACGACATCCGCTTTGAGCGGCTTGGTCTCGCCAGTGAGATCACGCCCGATATCTGGACCTACCTGCCCGTGGGCGTCGAGATCGGGTCCGGGCCGGCGCGGCGCTTCTCACGGCACATGGAGGAGCGCGATGAGGCGTACCAGACGGCCGGCGAGTACAACAACGTGCTCATGGAGTCCGCGCTGGTGGAGGGACATCTGCGCGAGCTGGAGCGTTGCTTCGCCTACGCCGGGCGCGAGCCTCCCGGCGGACTGCGCGACGAGTTCAGTGCTCTGGACCAGCGTCTGAACCAGGCCTACCAGGCCTTTGCGGCGGCCTTCAGGGCCGATAACGCAGACGTGTGGGCCGCGTGCAGGGAGGACCTCGAGTTCCTCTACGCCGACGTCTTCGACCTTGGCGACGAGGTCCGGCGGGCGTGGGACTCGATCCGCCCGGACGATGCCGCCGAGATGCCCGAACACCTCGGCGAGCAGTCGCGGGAGGTCCCGCCCTTCAACCGCGATATGCGCATGAACCGGCTGCTGATCGGCGCCTGGAGCCCGACGAGCTGGCGGGAGTTTGAGGAGGTCTTCGACTTCGAGTTCCACTCGGGCTGGCACTCGGGGCAACCCGAGGAGTGGCCCGAGGGCGGCGAGCCGGACTTCAGCAACATCACGGAGCTGTGCGACGAGCTGGAGGAGTACGGCTATGCGGGCACCTTCTCCATGATGCCCTTCGGCCAGCATGACGTCATCTGGGCGCCGGAGTGGTTCATGGAGCGGCATGCCGACGACCCGGACATCCGCAAGGTCTCCTGGGACGGCCACCAGGGCCGCGACCACAGCGGCTACTACGGGCTGAACTTCTACCACCCGGCGGTCAGGCAGCACATCCACGACTACCTGAAGGCGTTCGCCACATTCGCGGCGGACGAGCCGCGAGTGCTCTTCTACGAGACCGCGCAGGAGGCCTACCCGCACTTCGGCTGCGAGCCGGGCAGGCGCCAGACCGGCTACGGCGCCAGCGCGCTGAAGCGCTTCCACCTGTGGCTGCACGACGAGTACGGCGACATCGCCAAGCTCAACCGCGCGTGGGGAACCGGATACCGGGGCTTCACCGCCATCGAGCCGCCGCCGGACCGCTTTGCGGAGCCGGATCGGGAGATCACTCCGCTGGTCGCCGAGTTCGAGCGCTTCATCGAGAAGAGCTACATGGACTACCTGCAGCTCATCTACGAGTCGATCAAGGCCGGTGACGGCGGCAAGCCCGTCGCCTCGCGGCACAGCGGGCTGCTGACCAGTATCAACGGCGCGCGGGCCTTCGACACCTGCGACATCCTCGGCTACCACTCGCGCGCGCCGCGCATGCAGGTGATGAACCTGTACCTCAACTCCCTCTCCCGCTACAATGACAACCGCCCGCTGGCCTACCTGGAGGACTTCTGGGGCACCCAGCAGGAGAGCGATCGCGTGACCGACGAGCTCGTGCAGCGTCGCGGGCTGGAGAAGCACGTCTGCCGAACCTTCGCCTGGGGGCGGACGCTGCAGATGAAGTGGTACGCCTACACCTCGGGCAGCTACCTGACTACCTACAACGGGAACTGGTTCAACCCGCGCTACGACGTCCTGACCATGCGCTATTGTGCGCCGGCGCTGAAGATCGCGCTGGATCGAGTGCGTAACCTCGACTGGGTGCTGACGCACTCGACGATCCCACAATTCCGCGTCTGCATCTGGCAGCCGTCCGCGTCCATGCGCACCCAGGCGCGCAACGGCCTGGCGGTGGGGGAGATCATGGCGCTGCACCACGTGCTCTTCCCCGGCGGCTTCCCGTATGAGCTGGTGCCGGAGGAGTACTTCGAGGACGGCCGCGCGAGCCTCGACGACTTCGACGTGGTCTTCCTGCCCTGCGCGGAGTACCTCGCCGAGGACCATCAGCGACGGCTCATCGACTTCGTGCGCGCCGGGGGAACGCTCATCGCCGGGGAGCCGCCCGGTGTGCGCGACGAGCTGACGCGGCCGTCCGGGCTGCTGCTGCGCGAGGTCTACGGCATCGGCGAGGTCGGCTTCGATGCGGAGACCGCGCAGTGGAGCCTCGGGAGCCTCCTGCCGCGGCCCCTGGAGCGCCTCGGCAAGACGGAGGTCTCGGGGGCTACCGTTGGCGAGGGCGAGGCGTACCTCTCGCCGGTCACGCTCAGCCGCGCCCTCGGCGGCGAGGCGGGCAACCGGGCGCTGCTGGAGCTGCTGGCCGAGCGCGTGGGGCGCGATGCGTGGGCGGAGCAGGCGCGGTTCGAGTGCCTCCTGCGCGTGACCGAGGACGGCGAGCGCTACCTGTTCGTGCTTAACCCGAGCGCCGACGAGGCGCGCAGTGACCTGGTGCGGCTGGGCTTCGCGGCGCGGGCGGCGACGGATGTGAGCGTGCCCGGCGGCTTCCCCGTCGAGGTCCGGCAGGCCGGGGACGGCCCGGCGATCCAGATGGCGCTCGGGGCGGGGGAGATGGCGGTGCTGTGGCTGCGCTGAGCCGGTGATCGGCGCCGGCGGCGAGAGGGAGGGCGAGCTGGCGGGAGCTACTGACGGGGCTCCCTGCAGACCGCGACCATGTAGCGCGGGCCGAACTCGAAGTGCGTGAACCACTCCTCGGGCGAGAGCACGGGCAGGTCGCGCTCCGCCATCATGCGCCGGTACATGAACGTGCGCAGCAGCGGCCGCAGCGGCCTCCAGGCGCGCGTCGGCGGCGGCGAGAAGCCCTGGTAGTGCATCTCCACGCGCTCGAAGAGCCCCGTCAGGAGGGCCTCGAACTCGGCGACGCTCCACTCCCGCACGTGGTAGGGGTTCTCCGGCGTGTCGTGGATGCTCCCGCCATGGCGGACGCGCGTCGAGATGACCGCCACGCCGCCCTCGCGCAGCAGGTTGCGCGCCACGTGCTCGGCCCAGGCCTCGCCGTCGGCCAGGTGCTCGATCGTCTCGATGGACACGACGGCGTCCCACCGGCCCACGATCTCCAGGCAGGCGCCCGCCTCGAAGGTCGCGCTCTCGCTCCCGTAGGTCGCGCGGGCGGTCTCGATGGCGGCGGCGTCGAGGTCCACGCCGTGGACGCTGCGCGCGCCTCCGGCCAGCAGCACGGGCGCGCCGAAGCCGATCCCGCAGGCCGCATCGAGCACCTCCGCGCCCTCCACCCACCGGGCGGCGAAGCGATAGCGCATCAGGTGCGGGTTGTCCACGTCCTCCGGTCGGCCGATGCGCTCATATGCGCCGCCGGGCCGATGCTGGTCGTTCACTTCCGGCCCCCAGTACGAGCTGCTCTGATGCGCTCGGCGGGCGGCGGACAGGCGGGGCGCGTGCGAGTGCGTCCGCACTCGCACGGGTCCGCGCCCTACAACGGCACGGCTCGGCGCGGCTGATCCCGCGCTTGCGCGGGACCAAACGACAACGGCAACGGGCGCACGGGCCTGGAGGCCCGTGCCACGGACCCGGCTGATCGGTCCCCGCCCGGCCGTGCGGCCCAGGCCGCGCGTGGCGCGAAGATGATGCACGGGCGCGAGGTGGTCGCCGATGACCTCGAACGTGATCCACCGGCGCTGCATGCAGCGGTCGTCGGCGGGACGCTCCTCGCGTCAGTCGCTCTCCTCGGGCACGGCCACGCTGACCGGCTTCCAGATCCCGCCCTGCTTCGCGCCGTCCCAGACGCGCAGCGCCAGCACAGCCCTCTCGCCGCCCCGCAGTGCACCACGGTCCAGCGGCGCCGTGAAGGCACTGTCCCAGCCGTCGTGTTCGGCAATCAGCTCCCCGTTGAGGTAGACCCACGCCCGTCCGTCCACGGCGCCGAAGTGCAGGACCGCCCCCCGGTCGAGCCACTCCGGCTTAACCTCCAGGCGCAGCCGGTACCAGGCATGCCCGTCGTACTCCCCGTAGCCCTGCTCCTCCCAGGGCTTGCCGACCTCGATGGCGTCCCACGTGCCGTCGTCTAGCTCGGGGTCGAACCATCTCTGCGCCACACCGACATCCTCCGGGTCAAGGCGGAAGTGCCAGCCATCGGTGAGCCGTGCCAGCACCGTCTTCGCGGCGGCCGCCGCCCGGAGCTGTCTAACGCGCTCGCGCATGGCCTCGAGCTCCTTGCCCAGGTAGACCCTTCTGCCGACCACCGTTTTGCTCACCACGCCGTCCCACTTGTCGCGGTCCGTGCGGACCTCCTCCACGAGCTCTTCGAGGGTGGTCAGCGCGCGCTCGGCGGTCTCCAGGTCCTGGGAGCGATATATGCGGGCGTACGCCATGAGGCGCATGGTGTACTCGTGGGACAGCTCCAGCTTCGCAAGGCGCCGCCTGGCCAGGTCCGTCTCGGCCAGCTCGCGCGCCCGCTGAAGCTGCGCTCGGAGCCCGGCCAGCAGCTCGTCGGTGAAGATCTGCGCGCCGGCGGTGAGGCCGTGGCCGGGGAAGTGCAGATCGGTGCGGATGAACGCCTCCTCCATCAGCCGGTAGTACTCGCGCACCGCCGGGCCGCCGGCGCCGAAGAGACGGTCGCACATCTCGTCGAAGATGGCGTCCACGTCCGCGTCCACGTCCCAGAGCAGCTTGGCCGCGACGTAGTAGGCCGGGTAGAGCGTCCAGGCGTTCTCGCGAGTAAACTGGGTGTAGACGCCCCGGTCGCCGCGCCGGTGGAACCACGGGATGTCCTCGGCGATGCAGTGCACGATCGGCCAGGGCAGGTCCAGCCAGTTGACCTTCCAGTAGTACTCGTAGTAGTAGATCGGCGTGCCCAGCGCGTCCCACTCCCGCAGCAGCTCGACGTAGCGGCGATTGCGCGGGCAGGTGGGATCCGCGATCGGATGGGCCATGCAGTAGTCCTCGTAGTGGGTGACGATGACCGAGAGCATGGGGTCGGCCCGGACGGAGCGATCGCGCGGCGGCCGGTTGTAGACGTTGTAGGCGCCCACCAGTATGCGGGCGTTGGGGTGGCGCTCGCGCAGGTAACGGGCGATCTCGTTGTAGAAGACCAGGCTGCGCCGCGACTTACTCCGATCGGGCTCGACCCCCTCCTCGTCCAGCGCTCGACAGTGCTCGCAGTCGCACCAGAGCTGGCCGTCGGTGGGGGAGAAGGAGACCAGGTCGATCTCCGGGTCCTCGTCCAGCAGGCGGGCCATCGACTCCGCGACCGCGGCTGCGGCCTCCGGGTCGGAGTAGCAGAGCTTGCAGCTCCCTGCTTTGGAGCGTGAGCCGTCGATGAGCGCGAAGTAGTGCGGATGCTCGCCGAAGTGCTCGCGGTGCGGCAGCAGCCGGCTCTGCGTGTGGTAGACGCCCGGCTCGATCTTGAAGGTTGCCTCCAGACTGGCGCCGTAACAGCTCTGGCGGTTGAGGATCGCCCAATCCGTGCCTCTGCCGACCCAGCGCATCGGGAAGCTGGGCTCACGGCGGTCGTCCAGGCCTTCGAGGACGATGCTCTCCATCTCCGGCACGCAGGTGCCCAGGTCGTCGCCGGGGACGTACCAGCGGACGCCGAGGTGGTCTTCGAGCAGGCCGGCGACGCCGAACACCGTGCCCCGGTCGCTGCCGCCCACGATGATCAGGTCGCGGCCCTGGCTGCGGATGATGTAGCCCTCGGCGTCCAGCTCCCGGGGCGGAACGTGCCCAAGCTCGCGGCAGGCGTCGGAGAGGCCGAGCACGACGCGATTGCCGGGCACGTCCTGCTCATCGGTCGCGACCGGGAGCACCGCGCCGGTCATCATCTCGATGTGATCCTGCAGGGCCGAAGCCGCGAACAGCAGGTCGTCGGTCGGCCGATCGCGGACGACGATTGTGGCCGCGGGCCGCCCGTCGAGGACGAGCGCGCCCGCCGGTGCGTCCGCGATAGCCGGCTGGCCCGCCGCCATGAGCTCCTCCAGATCGGCCGCAGTGCGCACGACGCACGCGTGGGCCAGCACGATCAGGCACCCCGTAGACACCATGCCTCGATGCACGCTCTCACCCCACTGCCATAGACTGCGGACGGATCGGTGCCGCACAACCAGATTCGGCGCCTGCAGGGGTGAGTCCTCCGCGGCGGGGGGCGCGAAGGCCCGCTGACGCGGATGCCGCAACCGGCGCTTGCGGCCCCTCGGGCGTTCGTGCTACGCTGGGCCCATCACCGCTCCAGGGAGGTCTCCGCATGTCTGCGCGTCTGGCCGCCGGCCTGGCCGTAATCGCCGCCATCTCAAGTGGCTGCCGGGCGATCGCCCAGGACCAAGGCTGGCGGGCCCACATCTCGCCGCCGCTGGTCTTCGCATCCAGCCAGCTCAAGTACGGCCTGTACCAGAACTACCTGCACCGCTACATGGACCGCCCGCTGTTCATGGACACCTCGCTGCGTGAGCGGGCCGTCGTGACCTGCCCGAGCTTCCACCGCATCATGAGCCACGCGGCGGACATGTATGAGATGGACGGGCTCGGCGCGATCATCGGCACGCCGGGGATGATCCAGCGCTATGAGATCGCCATGGAGTGCGCCGAGCGGCAGCACCCCGACGGCTTCATGTTCTTCCCGCTCTTCGGCGGGGATGCGCAGACCGACTACAAGTCGCGCACCCTCGAGATCGCGGGGAGCTCATCCGTCACGGCACGCCTCGAACACCGCGGACGGCATCTGATGCGTTTCGGCACCTACGGTGGCGACCGCACTCCGCCGGAGGATCTTGCGGAGATGCTGGCGACGCTGCGTGCCGAGCATGGCGACTTCCTCTACCTGATCGCCATCACGCGCTGGCACGATGCCCACGAGGAGTTCCTCGCCGACGGCGAGGTCTCCGCCGAGACCGACGCCGCCATGAAGGCGCACATCCGCGAGTACCTGGACATCGCCGACGGCATCGACATGTCCTACGGTGGCGCGTGGCGCCGCCCGGACCGCACCTTCGACGTCGAGTTCTACCGCGGCTACGTTATCCCGACCGTCAAGTCCGTCCTCAGCGAGCGGGAGTATCTGGACAGGTTCCTCGTGCTGGGCGCGAAGATCGGCTACTTCCAGTTCATGAGCGGCTCGACGCTCGATGAGGACGGCACGCGCACGCTGCGCGCCAGCTTCGAGGCCGCCATGGACGCCGAGCCGGACATGATCGGCATGGCCGAGTGGGATGAGCTGAACGAGCACACCACCATCGAACCGACGGTGTGCAACTCACTCTCCACCCAGCGCATCATTCGCCACTACATGCGCCAGCTCAAGGGCCTCGCGCCCGCGCCCAACCCCGGCGATGACACGTCCATCCCGAACCTCATCGTCAGCTACCGCCGCAAGCTGACGCTGGGCGAGCAGATCGAGATCGAAATGCTCAACGTGCCGGACGGGAGCCAGGGCGGGTACACAGTCACGGCATCGCTGGTCGATGAGCAGGGGAAGATGGTCGCCGACGCCGCGCCGGTGACCTTCGAGGCTGCGGAGTTCACCGAGCGCCGCTGGACGATCCCGAGCGAGACGCTGGCCGGGGAGATGATCCTGCGGCCGAGCTTCGCCATCACCACCGCCGACGGCCGCGAGTTGCAGCTCCGCGACGGGCTGCATCACATCACTCTCAGGCCCACCGACAACTGGGACTACAAGTGGGTCAAGCAGCCCCTGCGGGACCTGGCGACGAGTGAGCACTGGGAGTTCGTGATGGAGGGCCCTGACGACGGTCACTACACCGTCACCGGCTCCTTCAGGTGCAACGAGCCCCTTGCGTCGCTGGAGGTGCTGGAGGACGATGACGAGGTGCGCGCGGTGGACGTGACCGACGAGTACCCCGACCGCGACGACACCATGCTCCTGCGAGTGGACATCCGCTCCTACGAACGCCACGAGTTCGTCGGGCGCATGTGGATCGACGGCGCGGACGCGCAGTTCCACACGAAGACCGACGGGCGCTACTTCTTCAACGAGGGCAACGGCGTGCGCGCGAACATGTGGCTGGGCCAGTGGCGGCGCGTATTCTTCGCCTCGATCCCGCGCGAGCAGGCCCTCGACGGCACGCTGCACCTGGACTTCACGGTCCTTAAGGGCGAGGTCCCGCTCAGCCGCCTGCGGACGGAGGGCCTCTACTCCCAGCACTTCAAGCCAGACATACAAGTGACGCTCGAGGACTTCCAGCGCGAGCCCGACCTGCCGCCGCACATCGACGCGAACGAGGCCTCGCTGCAGTTCACGATCCCGCCGCGCCGCCCTCATGCGGTCTTCCACCTGCGCGCGATCACCGTCTCGGGCAAGACCTGGCGCAGCGCCCCGGTCATCATCCCGGGCGTGGAGCCGGCTGGCCCGGTGACGCTGGACGTGTACTCCGACACCCTCGGCGAGACCACGCAGGTGCAGGTTGACGAGAGCGCGATCCCCGATCTCGACTACCGCTTCGCGCCTGAGAACGGGTCGCTGATGTACACCGACGCGGGCGTACCCTTCTGCGGACAGATCGGCGGGAGGGCGAACGCGGTGACCTACGTCGGCGGCGGCGAGGCAGGCGGGATGGGCAACCCGTTCCACAACGGCGGCCTGTATCCGCAGGAGTACTCCTCAACCGCTCCGGAGTGGGTCGAGGCGGACGGCAAGCCGGCGCTGCGCTTCGATGGCGTGGGCAACTACATCGTCTTCCCGCGCGAGGTGACGCCGCGCCGGGGTGCGTGGACGCTGAGCTTCGAGATCAAGCCGACCTCGGAGAAGAAGCAGATCCTCTGGCGCCACCACGGGCACTACATCGGCTCGGTGACTGTGTACCTCGAGGACGGCGAGCTGTGGTCCACCTACGTGGACCACCACCTGAACACGACCACGCAGAGGCCCGCGCTGACCGTACCGCTGAACGAGTGGTCACGCGTCGAGATCAGCTACGACCTCGACACGATGGTCTTCGAGGTGAACGGGCAGACGAGCGAGGCGCTGCCCGCGCCCGGACCAGGGCTGTACATCGGCACCTCGATCTTCGGTGGCCATGGGGCGGGAACGGAGTACTTCGAGGGCTCCCTGCGGGCCCTGCGCGTGGTTCATCGCGCCATGCTGCACCACGGCTGATAGCGGTCGGGGACCGGCCGGGCCCCGACGCGTCACATCAGGTCCACGCACGCCAGCGCCTGCTTGTTGCGGATGATCAGCTTGCCGTCGGCGATGATCGGCGGCGTCCAGCTCTGGCCGCCGAGCGGCGTAATGCGCCCGAGCTCCCTGTAGCCCTCCGCGGTGGGCTCGATCATGGCCACCGCGCCGGAGGTGCCGCTCACCGCGAGGATGACGTCGTCCACCGCGACGCAACCGCCGCGCTCGAAGCCGCGCTGGCGCCACATGACCTCGCCGGTGCGCGGGTCGAGGCAGACCAGGTTCGGGTTGCTGGGACCGAACATGTAGCCCTTGTAGAAGACCGAGCTGTTGAAGTGCGACTGCATGTTCTTGTTGCGCCACAGCAACTCCGGGCCCTCCGGTGTGACGGCGACCACCGCGCAGCCGCTCTTGTAGTTGCTGGTGATGTAGATGTGGTCTCCCGAGACAATCGGCGTGGCCGCGTTGACGTCGTACTTGGTCTCCCACGGAACGCGCCACAGGAGCTGGCCGTCGGAGGTGCGCACGCCGATGAGGGCCTTGCCGTTGAAGACCACGTACTGCTCGACGCCCTGAATAGTGCTCTTGACGGGCGTGGCGTAGCCGGGGATGTCCCCGCCGCCGCCGGCCCAGATGGTCTCGCCGGTCTCCCGGTCGAGCGCGGCCACGCAGGCCTGCGGGCCGCCGGGCACCACGATCACCCTGTCGCCATCGATCAGCGCGGACATGGCGTAGCCCCACGTGGGCACGCGGCCGCCGAAGCGCCGGCGCATGTCGCAGCCCCAGATGATGTTGCCGTTCTGCGCGTCGATGCAGGCGACCTTGCCCAGGAAGCTGATGGTGAATAGCCTGCCATCCTCGTAGACCGGTGTTGCGCGCGAGTAGCCGTAATTGTGCTTGGTCAGATCCTCGTAGCTCGTCTGCCAGACGTCCTCCCCCGTCTCGAGGTCGATGGCCCGCACCACGTCCTCGGAGCCGTGGTGGTCGATGATGAAGACCTTGCCGTCGGCGACGGACGGGCCGGCATAGCCGTCATCGTGCATCTCGACCTGCCAGAGAACCTCAGGCGGCCTGGCCTGCCAGTCCTTGTTGATGCCGGTGTCGGGCGCGATCCCGTTCTTGTCGGGCCCGCGCCAGTAGGGCCAGTCGGCGGCGAAGGCCGTGGCTGCGAAGCCGGCGCAGGCGATGATCGCGAGCAGTCGGGTTGTGCGCATCTATTGGGATCCTCTCCTGGCTGATGATTCCGCGCGCGATGGGCTATCCGAAGCAGTAGATCACGCCGCCCTCGGTCCCAATGACCAGGCGGTTCTGGCCGATGGCCGGGGAGGCGGAGATGGGGGTGCCGAGGGTGTGGCGCCAGACCTCGCGGCCGTTCGCCAGGTCCACCCCGTACAGGTTGCCGTCTCCCGAGCCGAAGATCACGCGGCCGTGGTTGATTACCGGCGATGAGTTGATGTCCCCGCGGGTGGGGAAGGACCACTCGATGTCGCCGGTCTGACGGTCCACGCGGAAGACGTTGTTCGAGCGCGACGCGAAGACGATCGCGTTGTTGAGGATCGCGGCCGAGGCGTAGATGGCGGGACTGCGGCCCGGCTCCTCGCGCGTCCACATGATCTTCGCGTCGCTGAGCCTCACGGAGTAGTAGCGCCCGTCCATGGAGCCGACGTAGACCGCACCGATGCCGTATGCGGGCGCGCCGGAGAAGTTGCCGCCCAGCGACGCGGAGCGCACCTGCCGGCCGCTCTGGAGGTCGATGATCCGCAGCATGCCGTCGCAGCCGGCGATCATGACCTTGCCGCCCGCCTCGCAGGGCGTGCAGTGGACCTGGGCGTCGGAGGTGAAGCGCCACAGCTCGTGGCCGTCGCCGGCGCGCAGCCGGTAGAGGTTGTTGTCGTAGGAGCCGAAGAGCACCGAGTTGTCCACGTAGATGGCGGAGGACATGATCTTGTCGCCGGTCTCGAAGGTCCAGCGCACCGAGCCGTCAGCCGTGTTGAGGGCGTAGAAGGTGCCGCCCTCGTCGCCGACGTAGACCGTGGACCCATGGACGAGTGGGCCGGCTGAGATGGCGTTCCCGCCGGTGGTGTGCTTCCAGCGGAGGCGCCCGGTGGTTAGGTCCAGCGAGAGCAGCGCTCCGGTCATCGTGCCGACGTAGACCCGATCGCCGACGATGGCGGCCGTGGACTCGACGGATCCGCCGGTGTCATAGGTCCACTTGACGCTCGGGGTGCGGGACAGAGGCGAGTGGGCCACGCCGGTGTTCTGCGCCTTGCCCCGGAACATCGGCCAGTCGCCGCCGCCCTGGGCGAGTGCAGGTGCGCCGCAGAGCAGCAGGGCGACGACCCCCAGGGCCGGCGCGGTTGTAGCACCACGCATGCGCACGGTCATGCCGCTCACTCCGTCCTCAACGCCTCGATGAGCCTGCCTCGAACCGCCGCGCCGGCGCCCGCGATGCAGGCGATCAGCCCCACCGCGAGGATGGCGCCCAGCACGGCGGCCAGGGCGCCCCAGTTCGCGTTCGCCTGCGTGGACGACAGGTGCGGGGCCACCGCCACGAGAGCTGTCGCCATGCCGGCGACCATCCCGGCCGCCAGGAGTCCTGCGTTCTCGACGATCAACAGCCGCCGCAGGTTCGCGCGGGTGAAGCCGGTGGCGAGCATCAGGGCGAACTCGCTCCGGCGCTCGAAGGCGCTGCGCAGGATCACCGCCACCAGCCCAATGGTGCCCAGCAGCAGCCCCATGCCGCCCAGCGCCAGGAACATGGTCAGATAGGTGTTCTGCACCGTGATGTAGCGGTTCAGCACCTCGCGCGTTGTGCGCACCTCAACGCCCATGTCGCCCAGCGCGGCCCGCAGCGCCTGCGCCACCGCCTCCTGCCGCCCCTCGGGTGCGTCCACAAGGAAGTAGCTGGGGCCCTCGACCTGCGGGTAGATTCGCCGCAGCGCGTCCTCATGGACCAGCAGCTCGCTCTGGAAGATCGAGCCGTGGAGCGCCCCCACGATCCGCAGGTCGGGCATGTCCTCTGCCAGCTCGAAGGTCTCCCCGACGCCGGTGTGAAGCTGCCAGGTAAGACTCGCGGCGTCGCCGAAGGCCGGAACCGCCTCCACCGTCCTATCTTCGCTCAGCAGCCGCCATGGGTTACCCGGAGCCTCCGGCGTGGCCGTCACGGGGAAGCCGCCGCGCTCGATCATCTCGTCCGTGACGCCCAGTAGACGTGGATGGGTCGGCCGCGCGATGTTCAGGCACGAGATGTCCTGGCCGGGGCTCTGGGGCAGAGAGATGATCTCGGTGCCGCGCAGGGCCTCCTGCTCGTCGGGGAGGAACCCCAGGTTCTCGCGGCCCTCCTCGGTGGCCGGGTCGAAGCGCAGCGGCACGGAGGAGGTCGCGAGCAGGGAGAAGCCGCCGGTGCCCGATGACCTGTCGCGCACGTCGATGGCGGAGAAATCGCGGGAGTTGGCGGCCACGGTGACGATCACGAAGGTCGCCGCGGCGATCAGCCCCACGAGCAGCAGGCTGCGGCCGCGGGCGGAGGCGGCGTTGCGCAGCGCAAGGCCGTGGAGCGAGTCGGCCGCCCCCCGGCATGCCACGGCCCGCCTGAGGAGCAGGTGCGCCGCCCCGAGCGCCGCCAGCAGCAGGGCGCCGCCGATGCCGAAGAACGCGCCCTGGGCCGGGATGGCCTCCGTGATCGCGGCCACGAAGAGCCCCGCCGCGGCGAGCAGCAGCAGGGGAGTCGCGATGGCGGTCCAGGGGAGGCCACCGATGGGGTCGGCCGCCGATGTGCGCCAGCCGCGCAGCAGCTCCAGCACGGGGCGCTGGCCAAGCACGCGCGCACCCCACCAGGTGGCGATGACGCCCACCAGGAGTGCGGCGAGCGCGCCCTCGATCACGGTCAGCGGCAGGACGAAGACGCCCAGCACCGGCGCGTCGCCGAGCGCTCCCTGCCAGTAGGTCGCCAGGGCCCGTATGACCCCGTGCGCGTACAGCACCCCGAGCGGCGTCCCCAGTGCCGCGCCGATGAGGGAGAGCGCCACGCCCTCCACCACGATGGTACGACTCGCGTCGCGGGCCTGGAGCCCCGTGGCGAGCATGATCCCGGCCTGAGAGGCGCGGCGCTCGGCCGAGAGGCGCATGAGCGTTCCGGCCAGCCCGGCCCCCGCGAATACCAGGAAGATGCTCATGGCCAGGAAGAGCTGACCGAAGTCCGAGGTGCCCTGGCTGGCCTCCAGCGCCTGCTCACGCACGTTGCGCACGCGCACCCCGGCATCCCGCGGACCAAGCATCCCCAGCAGGTGCTCGCCCAGGGCCAGCTTGAACTCCTCGGGCTGCCTGCCCTGCGGTACGCCGACGCGGACGGAGGTCACCCACGGCCCCTCGCCGCCCTGGCCCTGCCACATGCGCCGCAACAGGTCGCTGCCCACGAAGGCCTTCGGCGCCGCCCGGTGCTGGTCCCAGTACTCCTCATCGCGCTCGGTCACGCGCGACAGATCGATGGGGAAGGGCGGGTCCCACTCGTCAATGTGCTCGGCATCGGTGATGCCCTCGAAGTCCGGCACCAGCCCCGGGTCCGCTCCCAGGCCCTCCATCGCGACCACGCCGCCCAGCGGAAGCTCCACGGAGCGGTCCTCGTAGCCCGACGGCGTGCTCACTCGCCAGCGCAGTCGCAGGTCGAGACGGTCCCCGACCGTCACGCCCAGGTCGGAGGCCGCCCATTCGTTGAGCCACACGCCCTCGTGGCCGGGGCTGCTGCCCTCGACGAGCCGCATCTGTTTGCCCCGCGTGTTGGCGACGACGGCATAGACGAGCAATCGCGACGGGGCGCCCACGACCTCGATGGCGTCCGCGAGGTAGACCGATGTTGGGTGCGCCTGGCTCCCGAACTGCCAGGCCGCCTGCTGGACCGCCTCGATCTGTGCCTCGGTGAGCGTGATCGCGTCGGTGAAGACCGAGACCCAATTGCCGTGCGCGCGCAGGTAGAGGCCGTGGTCGTCGAGCGTCATGGCCTGCTTGATCTGCTCGTGCTGTTGCGACGGGGGCGGCGATGGACCGAAGACGTCGGTGCGACGCAGATCGGCGAGGTCGGGGTACGTCCCGTCCGGGCCGGGCACCGGCCCCACGACCAGCGTGTTTGCGCCACCGGGCTCGCCAATCTGCTCGGCCAGCCACTCGCGATCGACGATCACGTTACGGGGCGCCGCGGCCGAGGGGTCGAGCCGGAAGCCGCCTGGGCCCAGATCGGGCAGCACGGCCTGCACGGTGAGGCGCAGCGTGGCCAGCGTGTCCTCGCGCTCGCGGCGGGCGAAGAGCGTGTCCGCCATCGCCTCGCTCGGGCGGGCGATGGTGACCAGGAGCACGTCGCCCGCGGAAACGCGGGCATCGGACGCCAGGGACTCGTTGATGATGGCAGAGCGCTGGTGGATCGAGCGCGTCTCGCTGTGCGGGTAGAGGCCCCAGAAGCCGTCGTCGATGCCGACTACCGAGACATTGGCGATGACCGCGTCGCTGCCCTCCGCGCGGGCGGAGCCATCCACACGGATCAGGGCCTCCACGCGCCCCCAGATGTTTGCTTCTTCCGCCAGCGCAGCTCGGAAGAAGCGCGGCGCCGTGATGGCGTCGAAGATGACGCCCAGCCGCGCGAGCGCCGTTCGGCGAACCGAGCCCTTGATGGAATCGCCGATCACCAGCGAGCCGACGATGACCGCGGTGGCGACCGCCAGGCCGATGGCGACCACCGCGCCGGTGCGCCAGTAGTGAACGAGGCTGCGCAGGACCAGCCGCCGGTAGCTCACGCGCCCGCCCCCTCCGCAGCCCCCTCCCACGGCTCCAGCTTGCCCTCACGCAGCAGCAGCCCCCGCGCGAGCAGCCGCGCGTGCTCCGTGTTGTGCGTCACCATCAGCACCGTCACGCCGTCCTCGGACAGCTCGCGGAGCATCGTGACCAGGTTGTTGCCCGTGTCGCGGTCGAGGTTGCCGGTGGGCTCGTCGCACAGCAGCAGCCCGGCGCCGTTGATCAGCGCGCGCGCGGCGG
>JALGUJ010000033.1 GCA_029820945.1 Candidatus Zipacnadia bacterium
GCTCGCGTTCACCTGGTGCCTCGTCCGCCGGCCTCCGAGGGCTCAGGAGGCCGGTGGCCCCGCGCCGACCACCGACATCACAAGCGTCGGACTTCGGCTTCATAGGGGCTCGCGCCGCCAGCAGACTTGGGGTTGTGGCGGAGAATCTTGTGGGTCCATCACTGCCACGAAGAGCACGCCACGGATGAGATGGCTCAGCCATGCTCCCGGCACCTTCCATGGTCGTCTCCTCTACGACCATCGCGCACTCCCTGGGCGCCTAGCATAGCCTTTCACGAGAGTCGAGTCAAGGGATTCTCAAGATTGAGATTCAATTCCCGGACCCAGTATTGCGGCAGGATGCTTTATCGCAGTCTTGACACGGATCGCACAGAGGGCTAGAATGGGTCATATCACCGAGATCGGGGTCAGGCAGGGGCCCTGCCGGGCCTATCGTCGCAGCACAGGAGGAGCACACGATGCACGAGGGTGAAGCCCTGCTCGGGTATGGTCCGACGCTCGACGATCAGCAGGCCCAGGAGCTGGTGGACGCTTACCGCGTCGCGTGGTACCATGCGCTGGGCCTCGAGGCCGACGACATCGCTCAGCAGTTGGAGACCAGTCGCGCCACCGTCTACCGCCTGCTCAAGGAGGCGGAGAGGAACCGCCTGCTGGACAGCCGACCTCGCGTGGCGCTCCCCACCGGGCCGGGAGCCGCGCTGCTTCTTCAGGAGGTCGAGCGCACCGACCTCGGCGAGCGGGTCAGAGAGGCCTTTGCCGAGCGCTTGGGTGCGGAGGCGGCGCCCTTCGAGGTGCTGGTCGCGCCGTCCGTGGGCGTGCCACAGCAGGATCCAGAGGAGCGGCGCCGGGAGATGAGTCGCCGCGTCGGGCGTGTTGCGGCCCGGCGCGTGATGCGCGGGATACTCCACAACGGCGCACGCATCATCGGGATCAACTGGGGCTTCCACTGCTGGCGCCTGAGCCACGCCCTGCCGGGCGACCTCTTCAACCGCATCCCCGAGAGCCATGCGGCGGACATCAGGTTCTTCCCGCTCGCCGGGTCGATCGGCGTGCTGGATGAGCACCGGGAGCATCTCATCCAGGAGACCAGCGCCAACGCCAACGCCGTCCGCTGCGTCGAGAACCTCAATCAGTACGCCGTACGCCCCGACCGAACACCCGCCCGGGGGAAGGAGGCCGACAACCCGCCCATCCCCGTGCCGCTGGAGCTCACGCAGCCATGTGTCATCCCCCTCGAGGAGGGGCCCGAGAGCGTGCCCCCAGATACATACCTCCAGCACGTGTGGCGTTTCATCGCCTCGGACAAGTCGGTGCAGGCGATCTTCGGCAGGCAGTGGGCCCTGGCAAGGCTGAGCGGTGAGGAGGTGCCGACAGAGCCCGAAGGTGGCACGCTGCTGCAGCGCGCGCATGCCCTGATCACCGGCCTTAGCACCGTCGACTACTCGCGCGCCGTGCGCATCGGCGCGATCGAGCAGGAGTTCGTGGAGAGGGCCCGCGCCGCCAATGCGGTGGGCGACCTGTCGGCACACTACTTCTGCCACCTGAGGGACTATCCTGAGTGTCGCGAGGATCTGCGCAATGTCAACCTGCGTGTGCTGGCCCCGACGCTGGAGGACTACGTGGCCTGCACCAGGCGCGCCCGGCAGTTGGGCAGGGGGCTCGGCACCGTGCTGCTGGCCAGTCAGGCGCGCAAGGCGGAGGCCGTGGAGGCGGCCGTCAGCCACGGTGCGGTCAACATCTTCGTCTGCGACGAGGAGCTGGCCCGCGCGCTGATATAGCGCGCCAGGACGCGCCGCTGCTCGTCGAGGAATAGCCCCGCGCAACCACAGGGACCGACGGCACAGGCGCCCCGAATCCTGCACACGGCCGGGCAGGACCGGGCGCGTCCCACGGTGCGAACTCCCCGGTTCCCCCCATCACCTACTCGCTCGCGCGCGGTGCAGTGCCCGAGATTCCTCGTGAGACCGCTAAGTTCACTCCATCCCCGGACCTCTATCCAAGTGACTGAGGCGAACGGTGCGCGCCGCGCGGGTCGCTGGATGAAGCGATCAGCCGGCAGGAGGCGGGAAGAATGCACTCGCGACTGCTGGACGGCACAGGGCCCGGGGCAACCCGCCGGGTACCACACGGTCGCGCCGGCCCTGCGTCTGACGCGTGAAGGGGCATCGTCCGCGTGCCTCGTTTCTCGTACCACACAGGGAGGTTGAATGGCATGTACCGCATGGCGTGGCTGAGCGCGGCGGCGATCGCGGTGGTCGGCTCGCTGCTTGCGGCCGGCTGCGGAGGTGGTGGTCCGGGGCAGGATCTGCAGTTCGGCCTCGTATCGCTGCGCGTCGTGCTCCCCTCGTCCGCCGCTCAGGTGATCCCCCGCAACGCCGCCGATCAGATCGCCGATGTCACGGTTGAGGTCTCGGGGCCGGAGATGGACCCCACGACCTACTCGCTCGAGTGGGATCCGGGCGCGGGCGAGGCAACAGGGACTATCGAGGTGCCGCAGGGGATTGACCGGGTATTCGATGTGACCGCGCTTGATGCCGACGGCGTCGAGCTCTTCGCCGGCCGCACGACTGCGGACGTGGAGGCCGGCGCGACGACCTCAGTGACGGTGCACCTGTGGCCGGTCAGTGCCCAGGTGACCGTTGACGTGGGGATCGAGAATCCGTACCCGGGCCTGGGGCGCCTCGACGGCCTGTGCTATGGCCCTTTTCGCGCGGGCCAGAGCCCGAATCAGGGGGTCTTCCCCTCGCAGGAAGAGGTCGAGGAGGATATGCAGATCCTCGCCGATCGGGTCCAGCGATTGCGCCTGTTCAGCTCCACGCACATCCACCGCGACATCCCCCGACTGGCCGGTGAGGCCGGGCTCGCCTGCTATGCCCAGGCCTGGCTGGACAACGTGGAGGAGACCAACCGGGAGGAGATCGACGCGCTGATCGCCATCGGCCAGGCCGGCGAGGCCGAGGCGCTGATCGTGGGGAGCGAGGTCCTGCTCCGCGGCGAGCTGTCGGCCGATCAGCTCATCGGATACATCGGCGAGGTGAGGGCTGCGGTGCCGGAGCTGCCGGTGACCTACAACGACACATTCCAGGTGCTGCTCGATAACCCCAACGTGGTGGCCGCGTGCGACCTGGTGCTGGCGAACTTCTACCCGTTCTGGGAGGGCGTGCACATCGATAGGGCCATCGGCTACCTCTCCAGCCAGTACGAGCGCATCACGGCCGCCTACCCCGGCAAGCAGGTCGTCATCGGCGAGACGGGCTGGCCGAGCGGGGGCGGCGATCACGCGCTTGCGGTCTCCGACCCGGTCAACCAGAGACGCTTCCTGACCGAGTTCGTCACCTGGGCTCGGTCCCGTGAGGTGGAGTACTTCTTCTTCGAGGCTTTCGACGAGCCGTGGAAAGCGTCGGTGGAAGGGTCGGTGGGTGCGCACTGGGGGATATGGGACGCCGACCGGGCGCCCAAGGCTGAGATTCTGCGAGTCTTCTTCTAAGCGGGAGGTGCCACAGATGCCAAGCCGGTTGCTGCTGATGCTCGGACTGGCGGCGGCAGTTGCCGTTGCCGGATGTGGTGGCGGAGGCGGGCCCACGGGGGGGCCCAGGGCCCCGGTGACGGTGCAAGCGGTCCTGTACCGGCCTTCGCCGCAGGGCGAGGTCACAACCGAGAGCGTCTCCGAGATCGCGCGCGTGGCCCTGACCGTCTCGGATGGCTCCGGAACCCAGTCCGAATTCGACGACATCGTGGCGGAACTTACATACGACCCACAGACCTACACGGCGCAGGGCCAGGTCAAAGTACCCATCGGCGCAGGGCGCGTGTTCACGGTGGATGCTCTGCGCGCCGACGACCTGCTGCTCTACACCGGCACGGAGACGGTCGGCGTGTTCGGCCAGACGCTGGTGAACATCACCCTCCGCCCACCGGGTGTGCCCCTGGACGTGATCTGCCCGATCCACGAGTTCGACGGCCCGCCGGAGATCGAGATCACGTCGGTGCCTGAGTACGGCGACGCGGGGGTGGCGCAGGGCTCGGTCCACAACGTGATACCGTGGGAGTGCGTCGTGGCAGTCTACATCAAAGTCGGATCGAGCTGGTGGACGAAGCCGTACTGGGACCGACCCATCACCACGATCGGGCCGGACGGCACCTGGACCTGCGACATCGTCACGGGCGGGGTCGATCAAACTGCCACAGAGGTGCGCGCGTACCTGATCCGCGCCGGCTACTCGCCTCCGCTCGCCCCGCAGGAGGACCTGCCGCCGGACCCGCCGACGCAGGACGTGCTGGCCGTGGACAGCGTCACGCGAACTCCGCCTGAGGAGTAGAGGTTCGCGGCGGCCCGCGGGTGTCCGCTCGCGGAGCGGACAAGGCGGCACGCCAACGCAGAGCCGAAAAGGCCGCTGAGGCGCCTAACCCGGGAGGCCGCCGCTTCCTCTCTACCTATCGAGTGCGACAGCGGCACGTGTCGGCCGATGACGGAGATGGAGGCGCAGGCGAGGGAGGCATCGGGGCGCACGGACCGGGCGAACCGCCGGCTCGACCTGTGGCGCGGGGTTTACATGCGCAGCGGGTGCCCGCCTTCTCGTGCCGTGGCCTGAAGGCGGCGATGGCGAGGGATCCGTCCATTTCGGGCCGCGATCAGCCGGATTCGGCGCGTCCCGAGCCGAGCGTGCAGCCGGCCCGATCGCCGGAAGGTCATCGCGCCGGCCGGGCGAAGTACGGTTGCGAGGGTCATAGTCGAGGGGAGTGACCTGGCGTGAGCGGCCAGCCGTGCCCGCCACGAATACCGCAAGCGGTGCGAGACGAGGCGGCGAAGCTCCTCAAGGTCTATCGACAGGCCAATGGAGCCAAACTCCAGCGGCTGTCAGACGACAGGCGTCGGAAGCTGCTGGCGAATGCCACGATGGGGGCGACTCTCCATCTGGCCGTCCGTAACCTGGCAGAAGCGGAGGAGAAACAACTCCGCGCGGATGAGTGGGATGAGTGGGCGGTGGGGGTGCTGTTCGAGTTCATCACGCAGGCTATCCTGGAGATGATACCAGAGGCCGGCGTGCAGACCGCCCAGCGGACGATCAGCCGCGGCGACGTAGTCGAAAAGGTCCACAACGCCATCCGCCGGCAAGAGGGCGAGGCCGTCCGCCAGTGGCGGGAGCTTCCCCCCGGCGAACTGGAGAACTTGCCGGTCCGCATCGCCCAGTACGCGCGAGACACTGCCCGCAGGTGCATCGATCACAGCGATGGTGACGGTCGGCAGGTCGAGCCCTTTCCGGATGAACAGGACAGGTGCGCGCAGTCGGCTGTAGCCAGCGGGGGCGTCTGGGGTCAGATAGCCACCGGGCTGGACGCCGCGGAGCTCCGCCGCTTCGTCGAGCTGGTTGTCGGCCCGCAAGACGCGGACTTCATCAGCAAGTACCTCACCAAGACCTCGCGCAGCCGGACGAACGCCGAGACCGTGCGCTTCTCCCAACTCACGCACAAGGTGTTCGCCGCCTGGCTTGTCTGGAGGGTGCCACACCTGGTGCAGCACTCCCGGCCCAGCGCGGCCGAGCGCCACGCCCTCGATAGCCTCGTGCGTACGGCCCATTCCGTCCTTGGGGGTGGAGAAGCGACACCGGGCTTCAACAAGGCGAAGCGCAAGTTCATGAACCTGCTCGAGCAGGCCGTGAGTGATTGAGCCAGTGCGGCCCGGCGGCCTCGCGCCGAGTCGAGGAGTGGTACGTGCCATGAGCTACGCCGGCAGGCTCAACATCGTGTCCATCGCCGCCGAGTGTGAGCCTTTCACAGGCCGCCGGGGGATCGGGCGTGTCGTGCGCAAGCTGGCGGAGGCGATGGCCAAGGCCGCGAGTTATAAGCATCATGGCGGGCCCGCATGCCTGCGGGTCATTATCCCGCGACATCAATCCGGCGACATCGACTACCACGCGTTCGAGCCTTACACCACCATCCAGGTCACCAGTGAGGCGTGGGGCGTGCAGGATGTGCAGGTATTCTGGGCCGAGGGTGGCCTGAGCAACCTCCAGTTCTTCGCGATTGACTGCGGCCCTGCATTCAACCTAGGGAGCGTGCCCGGCGCTCATCAGCAGATGGGCGGGCGCAGCATGGCGATCAAGTACGCGTTCTTCTGCATGGCCTGCGTGAGGCTGATGCAGCAGTGGTGGGAGGACCCAGCGCAAACCGGCAAGACCTGGCCCATCGATGTCATCCACCTGCACGACTGGCCGGCCGGTCTCGTCGCCGCTCTCATCGAGAAGGGGCATTCAGCCGCCGGCTGGTGGCCCATGTGGGACGACACGAAGATCTGGTGGACCTGCCACGACTCCCCGGATGAGGGGGAGCAGGGCCACTTCGACAGCCGGTCGTGCGGCTGGAGCCCGCAGGAGTTCGCCAACCTCGTCGGGCTGCTGCCGAGGGCCGTCCAGCGCGCGTATCCGAACATCCTCCTCGACCCCGACACCTTCAGCTTCCAGGCCGCGGCCATCAACTATGCGTGGCGGGGCGGAAGGGGCTGCGGAATCAACGCCCTCTCGTCCACGCACGCCTACGACCTGGCCCACAGCGCCTGCGGCGGGAGGGCTCAGCGGCTTCTCGAGGGCGCGCCCGACGACCGTGTCCTGACGGGAATCCTCAACGGCATCGATCTCGACGAGTACCACCCCGGGAACCCGCGTTCGCCGGGGCCGCCCCTGACGCCTGAAGACGGCTCGGTCACGGTCATCGACCAGAAGCACAACCGCCAGCAGACGGGCCTCGCTGCGCTTCTGCGCGACCAGGTGCGCGGATTCGCGCCGGAGACGGCGGCTCGAGTGGGTGCTGAGTTCGACGTCGCCGACGATGACTTCCTGCTCGTGGCCCCCCACGCCATCACGGAGCAGGCGGGCCTCGATCTCTTCGCCCACGAGAGCGTGGCCGACGCTTTGCTTGACGCACATCCATCCCTCAAGGTCATCTTTGCCGGAGACGCCGGCGACTCGAATTCCCCGTGGGCGCGACCGGTGAGTGAGCTCGCGGACCGCCGGCCGGACCGCGTTCTCTACATTCAGTGCTCGGACGACGACCTCGACGACCTGGAATCGCTCCTGCTCACGTACGCCGACGCTCTGTTGATGCCCAGCCGCTGGGAGCCCTGCGGGGTCACGCAGATGGCGGCGATGCGCTACTGCTGCGTGCCGCTCGCGCACCGGACCGGCGGGCTGAAGGACACGATCATCGATGTTCGCGACTGGCGCGGCAAGCAACTGGACCCCGAGGGCGCGACGGGCTTCCTCTTCGAAGTGGATCTCGCGTACGACCGCGGGAACCAGCAGTTGCAGCAGCAGTTCGACAGCAGGGCGCGCGAGGCGTTGCTCAAGCGTGCCGGGGACATGCTCGAGTGCTACGCGGCATATCGCGGCGGCAGTTCAGACCCGTGGCCCACGATGATGGACAACGCGTACACGTGGGCTTCGAGGAACCTCTCCTGGCAGGCGCGAGCGAGCGAGTACCTCAACCGCTTCCGCGCATGCCGGTAGCCGGCGGAGCCGAGGGGAATTGGGCGAGCGCCCGCGCGCAGGCAGCTCAGGAAACAACTGGGAGGACGGTTCTCATGAGAAGCCACATGCCGGATGACGAGAAGGTTCGCCGGGGGGCACAGGGAGAGGGTCTGCACCACGGTCACCGACGGCGTGAGGATGACCGCGCGCGTTTCGACGACCTCGTGCTCAGGGCTCGGAAGGCGCTGAACGCCGAGTCGCCGCAGCTCACCGAGGTCATCGAGACCGCGGAGCAGGCCTGCCGTATCCGGCCGACGGACACCACCGCACTGACGCTGCTGGCCGAGGCCCACTTCCAGGAGGGCCGCCAGCCGCAGGAGACCGAGGAAGTCTTCGCCGCCGCGTGCCGGCACGAGCCCGCCCTGAGCTGGCACCTGATGGCGGTGCTGGCCGACTTCTGGGTGGAGCACGGCGACGAACGCAGCGCGGAGTCTGCGCTGGGGAGGGCGGTAGAGATCGACGGCGAGGACCCGCGCTGCCATATCACTCTTGCCGAGCACCTCCTGGGCGCCGGCAGGCCGGACAAGGCCCTGGAGGTGCTGTACAACGCCCCTGAGCGGGTGCGGGAGCAGCCGGAGTTCGCCGGGCAGATCGAGGACATGGCGACGCACGTGCGCTGGCACAGGAAGCTCCAGGGCTCGCCGCTTGCGGCGCTGTCGGCCCTCCTCCGCCCCACCCGGGCGGCGTGGGCGCTGCTCGAACACCTGTGGAGCTGCGGCACCTGTCGGCGGCAGCTCCAGAACGCGCTGCGGACCCAAAACGACCTCTTGGCGCAATTCACGGCTGGAGCACCCGTTCTCGGCGGCTCTGTAGCGTCCGTGCAGGCCACGAACACGCACGCGACCGCGCACGTGACGCTGCAACTGCATCGCGTGCGGGACGAGGCCGACAGCACCGAGTGGGCGTTTGAGGTCGAGGGCGATGCTCCGCCGGGCCGGTGGTACCTGGAGGCGTGGGCGGGTACGAACGCGGGGATCGACGTGTCGCTGGCGGTCGCCTCACTCACATCCGGATCGATCGTCTTGCCGGCGCGACTGGGGGGCAGTGCCGTGCACCCAAGGGACCTCTCCTGGAGACTGACCCAGGCGGAGGAAGAGGGGGAGTGATGAGGCGCAACGAGCCGTTCCGGGTGGACGTCGAGGCGCTGATGGAGGTGCTGGAGAAGCACCTGTACTCCTCCACGCGCGTGGCGCTCCGCGAGCTCATCGCTAACGCCCGGGACGCGATCCTGCGCAGAGAACGGCGGGGCGATACCTTCGACCCGCGCATTGACCTGCGTGTCGATCCGGTGGCCGACGCTCTGTCCGTGCGCGACAACGGCCACGGGATGGACGCGCAGGAGATCGAGGACGGCCTGGCGACCATCGCCGGCAGCTACACCCGCCTGTTGCGAGGGATCGACGGCTCCGAGCCATGGTCCGACGACACCGCTCTGTCCGGCTACTTCGGGCTGGGGGTGTATGCCTCCCTGATGCTTTCCCGCGCGGTGGTAGTCACGACCAAGACCGAGCCGGGCGACGGGGCCCTGCGCTGGACCTGCCAAGGCCGGCCCCTGACATGGAGCCTCGAGACCGTCAAGGAGCCCTGGCCGGGCCCCGGGACCGATGTGACGCTCTATCTGCTGGCAGAGCACCGCAGCACGCTCGGCCCCCCGCAGGTGCTGGCCCGGGAGGTCGCTCACTACGCGGGACTGGTCGAGGTCCCCATCCTCGTGGAGGGCCACGCGGGGTGCGTCAACCCACCGCCTCCCTGGCGGGCCGAGTGGGCCGGGGAGGCCGACTACGAGGACTTCCTGCGCCGACGCGGACTGCTTCAGGAGGACGAGAGCCCGCTCACGCTGGTGCCTCTGGAGGGCGAGCCCGGAATCGAGGGCGTGCTCTGGATCGGCCGCCGAGACGACGAGTCACCGAAGGTCGAGCTGCACGTCCGGCACCTGCGCGTCGGTCTCCTCGATGATTGCATCGGCGACGGTCTGCCGCTGGCCCACGGCGTGGTCAACTGCGGCTTCGTCCCGGTCACCCTCAGCCGCGAGGACGTAATCCGCGGCGAGCCCTTTGACCGGATGCGCAAGCAGCTCAAGGCTGCGCTCATGAGCCACCTGCGGGAGCTGAGCGAGAGAAAGCCGCGCACCTTCCACGAGATCATCGCGACTCACGGGCCGCTGCTCAAGCGCGACGCTCTCGAGGACGAGGCGACGCTCGAGGCGGTGTCGGCGGGCCTGACCGTGCCCACGGGAGTCGGCGGCAGGCCGATGAGCCTGCAGCGCCTGGCAGAGCTGGCCGGAGAGGGCCAGACCCTGTACTACATGGACGAGCCGGAGACCCAGATCGCCTACAGCTCGCTGACGGAGGCGCGCGGGATGCCGGTCGTCTCCGCGCAGAACCCGCTCGACCGGGCGCTGCTGCATCGCTTCGCGGAACAGCGGGGCCTCGACTGCCAGCGCGTCGATGTCGATGCCGAGGTGGGCGAGGGCCTCGATGACCGGGAGGAGAGCGATTGGGCGGAGGTCGAGCAGCTCTTCGCGTCGCTGGAGCAGGAGGCGCAGATACGGATCGCCCGGATGGGGACTAATGACCCGCCTCTGTTGTTCGTTCATACTGAGCGCGACCAGATGGCGGAGTTCCTGCCGCAGGCCGAGAGGGCGGCCGAGGCGGGAGAGATCGATGCGGGCCTCGTGGAGGCGCTCAAGTTCATGACGGGACTGGAGCTGCGGCGCCCACTGGTGCTCAACATCTCGCATCCGGCCATGCTGGCGCTGCGTAGCGCGATTGAGAGCGCTGTGTCGCCCACGGATCTCAAGCTGGTGGGTCGGGCCCTTCTGGGCGCCGCCCGCCTGTATACCGAGCGGCTGACACCGGCCGAGCGCCTTCACGCGCTGGAGTGCCTGGTGAATGCAAGCCGCAGACTGCTGGAGGAGCTGGGAGGAACTGATAATGACTGAGTGGCAGAAGCACCAGATCGTGGTCAAGGCGTCGGAGATGCTGCCGCTCATGGCACGGAGCCTGTACCCGCGCCCCGAGGCGGCTCTGCGCGAGATCCTGGCCAATGCCGTGGATGCGCTGACCAAGAGGCGCTACCTGCTCGAGGAGCAGCCCGGCGGGCAGGCTGAGGCCCTCGAGGTCCAGGTCGCCTACGACGAGAGCCGCCAGGTACTGGTGGTGACCGACACCGGGATCGGCATGGACTGGGACGACGTGATCAACTACGTCAATCAGATCGGCAGGTCAGGGACCAGAGAGTTCGGCGAGGAGTACCAGGATAGGGACTATCTGAAGGACCTCATAGGCCAATTTGGTATCGGACTGCTGGCATGCTTCAAGCTCGGCAATGAGGTGCGCATCACCACGCGCAAGGTCGGGACCAGCCCTGAGGAAGGCGTCGAGTGGAAGGCCGAGGGGCTCACGCCCACGGCCCTGATGCGTCAGACCACGGTGCAGCAGGCCGGGACGGAGATCGAGGTGTGCGTGACGGACCGGGACAACGCCGACTTCCTGCGCGACAACTGGCGGGACACCGTCAAGGAATACGGCGACCTGCTCCCCTACCCGATACGCGATAGGTACACGCACGAGCTGCTGAACTCCTACGGCAACGTGCCCTGGGAGACGGATGGGATGCAGGACGACGAGGAGGCGCTGAAGGACTACGTCGTCAGCCGGGCGCGTACCGTGATCAACCCGCCCATCTGGGTGATCCCAATCACGCCCGGGGGAGTCGCGGTGCGCGGCGTCATCTACGTCCCCGACGACCCGACGTTCGTGAATCTCGACGGCGCCGTGGACCTCTACTGCAAGCGCATGCTGGTGCGCAGGAACTGCCCGGGGATCCTGCCCGATGACCTCCTCTTCTGCCACGGCGTGCTGGACGGCGCCGACCTGACCATGGTCATGAACCGGGAGGATGTCATGCGGAACTCGGAGTTCCGCAAGCTCCGCGACGAGGTGGCCCGGCAGATCTACAGCGGCCTCACCGTGCTCGCGGCACAACAGCCCCGCCAGATGGCGCAGGTGCAGCAGCTCTACGACCGCGAGATCAAGCATGGCGTGCTCAACGACCGGCGTCTGTACGACGCCCTCGGCTCCTCGCTGCGCTTCTTCACCAGTTCGCGCGAGCGCCAGACGCTGAGCGAGTACGTGCAGCAGGCCTCGCAGCGTGAGTACTGGAAGGTCGACCCCCAATCAGAGGAGCCGACCATGGTTCCCGAGCAGGACCTGACGGCGCAGCAGCAGGACGAGCTGAACGCACTGCGCAAGACCATCATCTACGTGACCTCGTCATCCCAGCAGGAGCGCTACCAGGTGGACCGGGTGTTGCAGCAGCGGCGCCTGCGGGCCATCGAGGTGGTGCCGCCGCCGGTGACGGCGGGCCCCGATGGCGCCAGGGCCCAGGACATCGAGGACAGCGTGGATTTCCGCGTCCTCAAGCTCTTCGCGAACAATGAGGGCCTGGAACTGATCCGCGCCGAGGACGCCTTCGAGGCCTTCCCGGATGAGCCTGACGAGCGCTTCGCGCCCATCGTGGCGCAGATGGAGGCTGTGCTGCGCGACCGCGCCGTGGATGTGCGGGTGAGCCGCTTCCTCCCGGCCGACCTGCCGGTGCTGCTGCAGTTCAAGGCGCCGGGGGCCGATGGGATGGAGCGCAAAAAGGAGCAGTTCTCGGCGGCCATCCGCGAGTTCCAGCGCACCCA
Source organism: Candidatus Zipacnadia bacterium (assembly GCA_029820945.1). Lineage (GTDB taxonomy): Bacteria > Armatimonadota > Zipacnadia > Zipacnadales > UBA5352 > JALGUJ01. Next base: position 12,211 of record JALGUJ010000033.1, read on the forward strand.
TGGCAATGATGCCACGCCCGATGGCCTCGAGGAGCTGCTCGAGCTGGCCGCCAAGCAGATCGAGCTGGAGGCGGGCAGGTTCGACCTGATCATCAACGCCAACAACCCGATCGTGGAGAAGTTCGCCGAAGTCGTAGAGCAGAACGGCTTCCTCCCCGTGGACGAAAAGCATCACGTGGCCGAGAGTGTCGCGATAGAACTCTATCACTCGGCCCTGCAGTACAATGGCTACCGCCCGGACGATCGGGCGATGGGTCTGATCCTGCAGGGCCGCGTCAAGCTTCTGGATAGCCTGCTGGAACTCGCTTCCCTGGAGGCCGCCCGCCAGCCGTAGAAGTGTACAGGAGACGCCCGTGGGTGGCTTGCAGTATCAACCGTCGGTGGCCAAGCTGGTGGCCACAACCGGATCGTCGAAGGGGGCGGCGCTATGCTCTGGAAGTTGAATGCGCTTCCCGAGTGGATAGGCGAGTGCCTCGATGGCGTCGAGTTGGCGGCGGGGGCGACTGCGTATGCCTTCGAGCTGCCATACTCCGACCGCGTGCTCATCGGCTGGTTCCTGGTCCTGCCGGCGGAGGCAGAGGTGCCGGACGACCTGCCTCTGCTGGAGCTGCTGTGGTACGAGGGGAACGGTCGAAGGCGACGGCTCGGTCGGGACGACTGTGGCTTTCGCGGTTACCGCCTGAACCGCGTGGCGCTTGTTGTGACGTCGTACCCACGAATCGCGGACCTCTTCGAGTGTGGCCTGCCGGATCGCCTCCGAGACAGCCTCCTGGCGTTGGCGCTCGAGTTCTGTCTGGAGGGAGTACGCCGGCAGCGCCGCGAAGGCGCTTCCATCGCGCGGGATGACGAACCCGAGCTGCAGGCCACGCAGCAGTATCGCGATGTCTGGGCCTTTGTGCGGCAAGCGTTCCTCAGCGGACCGGGGAGCGTGAAGCAGTTCATGCCGCACCTGATCGAGCGTGAGGTGAGCACCCGCAGGCTGGTGGAGAGCCTGCTCGAAGCTGAAACCGAGGGCTCTGTGCGCGTCAATAGTGCGACGTGGAGGCATGCGTTGCAGATTCTGCTGCAGTTGGAAGCCGGGGCCCTCGACGCGGCCGGGCTTGAAACGCCTGGGCCTTGGCGGCCCGGCGTTCCCGCGGCCTTGGCTCCGGCCATCGTACTCCCGGTGCCGCGTCTGGTCCATGCACCAAGCGCAAAACGCCTGGCGCCGGTGTTGCAGCAGGAGCGCGACCTGGAATTGGTGGCTTGGGTGGCCGCCAATATCGCGCCGCTGTGGGGCCTCGCCTACGGCGCTGGCGCGCAGTACTCCGGCGACGTGCATCCGCTGAACATGGTGTCGAACTCGGTTAAGCTGATCGAGATGGCGACCCCCAGCGCCCCGTGCAACCTAAATGACGCTACGATACCGCACGCCTTCAGGCGTGCCGCCGACGCGATAGGCCGGCTGGGCAGCGAACTCCGAGACGACCTGAACAGCCGTCACGAATGGCCCCTGGAAGTGGTGCTGCGCGCGCATGTGAGGGCGATGATCGGCGACGTGGAGGCCTGGATGGGGCTGCTTCCGCTCGAACGCGAGTCGATGGCGGCGTCCTACCTGCCGGTGTGGGCTGCAGGGCCAGCGGTGCCTGAGTCCCCACCGCTCTGGATCGCCAACCTCGGGCACCCCGAAGGGCTTAGGTACGCTCTCGAGATCCTGCGCCGCGAACTGAACCTGCCTGCGAACCACAAAGTACTGGACGAGGGTCGGCGCGCCGCATTCCTGGTGTAGCGCCGCGATGGTCTGAGATAAGCGCCCGGTGGCAAGACGCGCGGGAGGCAGCGAGCACGGTGGGAGCCGGTGCACTGACATGAGCTACGGCCAATCGAGGGGAGAGATGGGCGTGCCGGAGCCGCGGACCATCATCATCACCGTGACCACGCCCGAGCCTGGCGGGTGCGACGGGCAGGTGGCTCTCGAGGTGCCGGAGGAGGGCATCGACCAGCAAGCGCAGGTGAGAGTGGGAAATAACTCGTTCCTGCCGGATGAGATGAGGGTACTCTCAGACCTGAGGCAGCCACCCGACCGCGAGCAGTGCGAAGCGGTAGGCGGGAGCCTTTGGGATGCCTGGTTGGACAACGCGGTCGGGACGAAGCTGCTCCAACTGAGGCACCTGGCCCCGGGCCTGGAGGGGGCGCGCGTAGTCATCAGCTCCGCTGACAGCCGCGTCCTGAAGCTGCCGTGGGAGCTGCTCTACGTCGAGGGCCACCACCCCGTTGCAGAGCTGAAGGCGGTGATCTGGCGGGTCCACGGCGGCATCGGCCCAAAGCCGGCCGTCGCACCGCGGGTGAAGGCCTGGTTCGGGCTGGCCTGCCCCGCCGATTGGGGCCTGCCCCCATTCGACACGTGGTGGTGCAGGGAGAGAATCCTTGAGCTGCTGCAGGAGTGGGGTGTATACGCCGATTTCGACCCGGACGACGTCTCGGAGAGCATCCGCCATGCGCCCTCGCCGGAGGACTTCAAGCGGGCGCTCCGGGAGCGCCACCTGGTCTACTTCATCGGCCACGCCGAGCCCAACCCTCCGCGCCTCGTGCTCATTGGTGACCGAGACACGCTGGTGGGCGAGGCGCTGACCGCAAGTGAGATCGCGCGGCATATTGGCCGGGACGTCCGGGTACTGGTGCTTAACTGCTGCAGCTCCATTTCCGTGGCCCTGGCCATCTACGACTACTGGGAGCAGCATCCGGACGCCGCGCCGCCCGGCCTCCCCGTCATCGTCGCCACCCAGTGGGCGTGGCCCTGCTCGAGTGCCATGCAGATCCACCGCGACGTCCTCGAGTCGCTCGTCCTCGGGCGCCACCGCAGCCTGACGGACGCATTGCATCAGTTCCGAGGCCGCTCCAACACCGCCTCCCCGACCGACTGGGCCGCCCCCACGATACTGGGCCCTGGCGGGTCCGGGCAGGCGGGCGAGCTGGACCTGCTCGAACGGCCGGTCCGCATGCTCGTGCCGGTGGCCTCGCAGGAGGGGCCCACGGTTGGCCCCATCGGGCTCGACGAAGGGCAGTGCCAGCACGCGCGGGAGGTCCTTGAGCAGGTCGCGGCTACGCCCCGGGGCGTTCGCGCGCTCCTGGAGGCCTTTCTCGATCAGCAACGGCACGATGCGCAGTCGCGGCTGGATCCGTTCGAGATCTACGCCTATCCGGTGACGGTGCAGATGTGGCGCCAGGTGATGGGCGACGAGGCCGGGAGCGTGAGCGGCGACCCGGCGGCGCCCGCCGCAGTGACGTACGGTCAGGCCCGGGAGTTCTGCAGGAAGGTGGGCGCACGTTTGCCGACGCGCGACGAATGGGAGAGGGCGGCGCGGGGGGATGCGCGCACCATCCTGCCGTGGACGCCCGAGGGCGAGACCGATGACCTGGTCAACGGCTGGGTGCTCGACAATGAGCTATGCTGTAACGTCCTTGAGGCGGGCAGGGCGGGGCCGACGTCCATCTTCGACACCCAGGCGGGAGCCAGCAGCTTCGGGGTCTTCGACATGGTCGGCAACGTGGCCGAGTGGGCCTGCGATCCCCGCGAAGGCGAGGAGGGGCGCCCCATGGTCATGGGAAAAGGCTTCAAGTATCCCCTGCTCGCTAACATCCCCTCGTTCGCCTGGGCACCCGGCGGGGACCTCGAACGCCATCGCTACGGTTTCCGCTGCGTGCGAGATCTGTGACTCGGCGGCGGCGCCTCCGGGGCTTGAAGCCCGAGCGTCCCGGCCCCGAGTCGGGGCCCTCGACGGCTATTGCCTGGCGCAGTCGCCTGCTCCACGAGGCCGGTCATCGCTCATCGCTGCGTGTCCTCGCCGCCGTCCGCGCGGTCTTCGCTCGCCGGCCGCAGGTCCATGGGCTCCTCAGGCGGCTGCTCGCTGTCGGGATCTGCTGCGGGGACGAGCAGGTGGCCGTCGCGCGCGGCGGCCTCGCTCACCACCGGATCGACGTCGCGCACCAGACGCAGCAGCTCGAGTCGCAGGTGCAGGGGCGGGCCGGACAGAGACCGCGCCGCCTGCCGCCATGCGGGCAGTGACGCGGCCAGGGCTCGAATCGCCTGTACCCGGTCGTGCCCCGGCGCCGAGGGCAGTCGCATGCACGCCGCGCGCAGCACTTCGGCTGCCAGGCGGCAGGCGTCGGCCCACCGGTGGCAGCCTCTGACGCCCCAGCCCGTGACCGCGGACCGGTCCTGCAGCGCCTCAGTCAGCGCTCCCGCGAGCGGGCCGATCGACGTCACGCCGGTTCGCAGCAGGGCGGCGGCCACCGCCTCCCGCACCTCCCCCTCCCGATCGCCCAGCGCATCCACCAGTGGCTGGATCGCCTCCGCCGCGGCAATGCGGCCGAGAGCCTGCGCGACCTCGCGGCGCACGGCCGACCGCTCATGTGCCAGGGCCGCCACGAGCGGGCCGATGGCCTGCGCGTCACCGATCCGGCCCAGGGAACGGGCCGCCTCTGCCTGCACGACCCAGCTTCTGTCGGCCATGGCGCTCACCAGCGCCGCCTGCGCCTCCGGTCCGCCGACATCCGCCAGCGCCCGCGCCGCCGCCACCCGCACGGGGATGCCCTCTGCGGGATCCTCGAGCCTCGCGCGCAGGCCCGGCACTGCCCGCTCCTCGCCGATCTCGCCCAGCGACACCGCCGCCGCCCGGCGCAGCACGACGCTGCCCGCCTGCAGCCGCCCCATCAGCGCCGCCACGGCCCGCGAGCCATGTGTACGGCGCAGCGCCCGCATGGCGATGAGGCAGACGCCGCTCCACTCGCCGGGGTCCTCGACCCGCTCAATGAGCGCCTCGACGGCGCGCGCATCGGCACGCTCGGCCAGCGCCAGCGCCGCCGCCTCGCGCACCCGCGAGGATGTATCCCGCCGCAGCGCCCCCATGAGCGGTCCCAGGCTACGCTCGCCGCCCAGGCGCCCCAGCGCATTGACGGCCGCCAGCCGCACCTCTGTGAGAGGGTCGCCGAGCGCCTCGACCAGCTCCTCCACGCTGCTGCTCGAGTTCAGGCCCCGCACGCGACGCCTGATGGCGCGCCCGCGCAGCCCCCAGGGAAGTCCGAAGCGACGCATGCTCTCCGTCCCCGTCCTCGTCCGGCCGCCGTTCCCTCGAAGACCTCAGTGGCCTGAAGCGTGGTGGTACTGTATGAGAGGCCGCGCAAGCGGTGTTGCTTAGCGCCGCTGGCCCCGATTCGTGGCGATGCACAAACAGGGATCCTGCGGCCTCGCCGGGCGGCACCGACAAGGCCATCGCCGGGGAGCTTCTCGACGCGGCGCGACGCGTCAGCGAGCATCGGCGCGAGACGCCTCGACGGCCCGCAGCTCGTCGAGGTTCTCGCGCAGCTTGCGGAACACGTCCAGGATGCGGTCCATCTTCTCCGCCGGGCCCAGCAGATAGGTGTGCTTGAGGTCCAGCGCTTCGGTCTCGTGGATGCGCTCGGCCTCCAGGCAGTGGACGGTGGTGTAGTCCATCTCGCCCTCGTAGAGCGGGCAGCGCACCGGGCAGCCCGTCTTCCCCCACTGCCCGCTGGCGAACATGCTGAACTGGTACAGCGGCTTGGTCGGGCCGATCCCGCAGCGCAGCCCCTCGGCGATGAGCGCCTCGCGGAAGGTGTCCCGGTGTACTCCTCCGAACTCCTCGCTGCTGAACCTGAAGCACCAGCGGTAGGGGTTCCACCGCGTCACGCGCTCGTCGATCTCCAGGCTCGAGAGCCCCGGGATCTCCTCCATGCCCTCGGCGAGGTATCTGGCGTTGCGGTCGCGGTTCTCGGCCTGCTCGGCCAGCCGCGTCAGCGCGACCAGCCCGATGGATGCCTCGAACTCGCTCAGCCGCAGGGTCGTCGCCGGCCAGGTGTGGTCCGGGCTCTCGTAGCCCCGCTCCCGGCCCGCGTGGTGGTAGCGGAAGGCCTGCTGGTAGAGCTCCTCGCTGTCGGTCATGACCACGCCGGACTCGCCGATGGCGAGGACCTTGGAGGGCATGCAACTGAAGGCCGCCATGTCCGAGTGCGAGCCGACGCCCTTCCCCCGCCACCGCCCACCGTGGGCATGCGAGCAGTCGCTGAGCAGCGCGATGCCGTGCCGGCGGCAGATCTCGCCGAGCGCGTCGGTGTCGCAGGGCATGCCGCCGAAGTCCACGGCGATGACGGCGCGGGTGCGCGGCGTGATCGCCGCCTCGACCGCCGCCGGGTCGATGGTGTAGTTGCGCGGATCGACGTCCGCGAACACGGGCACGCCGTTGCACATCAGCACGCACGAGGCCGAGGCGATGTAGCTCATGGCCGGGACGATGACCTCGCAGCCGGCCTCCACGCCGAGCACGCGCAGGCAGGTCTCCAGCGCCGTCGTGCCCGTGGACAGCGCCAGCGCGAAGCGCCCATCGTGGAACTCCGCGAAGGCCTGCTCGAAGGCCCACAGCTTGCTGTCGCCGTGATTGTAGTAGTCGTACCCCGAGCGTCCCCACTTGCCGCTCTCCAACACCTCGATGAGCGCCTGCTTCTCCCGGTCGTCGAAGACCGGCCACGGGTGCTCGAGCGAGTCCTCAACGGCCTTCGGCCCTCCGCTTATAGCGAGCGTCCCCATGCCGCCGTGCCCTCCCTTCCGCGTGGTGCTGTCGGCCGGTGAGGCGCCGCCGGCGCCCGGCCGCTCCTTCCCCGCGAGGCCGTCGCGACCTGCCCGCAAGCGGGGTGCGGTCAGCGTGGCGGGGCGAAGCGCTTCTGCAGCGCCCAGTCGTTCCTCCTGATGTCGAAGTCCAGTCGCGCGTCGAAGAGCATCCCGGGGTCACGGCGGCGGTCGTATGACTGTAGCGCGGCCGCCAGCGAGGGGCGCGCGAGGCCGTCGTACATGACCTCACCGTTGATGACCACCCGCACCGGCCGCTCGAGGTCCACCATCTCGCGGCTAAGCCAGACCGTCAGCTCCTCGACATTGCGGGTCTCGAGGCTGATGCGGTTGTCGCCGTGGTTGCGGGCGCGCACCGTGCCGCCGGGCACCCGCACGGTGTAGTGGCGGAAGTCCGTGGTGCAGTAGGAGGGCTGCGGCTCAGTCGGCTCGATGTGATCCATCTCGACCGTGCCGTAGTGCGTGCGGCCGACGGTCAGCCAGAACCAGTGCGGGGACTCGTAGAGCCGGAAGGCGCCCTTGTGCGAGCAGGTGGCGACCTCGGGCGGGAACGGATCGCGGCGCCGGCCCGGGGCGTAGTGGAGGAACTGCAGGAAGCAGTCGCGGGCGAGTGGGTCGGCGAACGAGTGCCCGCCCTGGTGCTCGGAGTAGGTGTGCGGGATGTGGAAGCCGCTGAGGATCGCGCTGGCCATGCGGGCGAAGGCCACCTCGGTGAAGCGCGGGCGCCTGCCCGGCACGAAGTCGTTGACGCCCTGCATCAGGTAGAAGTCCACGCCGCGCAGGCCCTCCCAGAAGCCGTAGTACCAGGCCCCGGCGTGGCATCCCACCGTGGCGAAGCGGTCGCCGATGGTCTGGACGATGTGGCAGGCGCCGAAGCCGCCCATCGACTGCCCGGCGATGCACACGCGATCCGGGTCGATGTTGTAGCGGTAGGATGCCTCCTCGATCACGGCGAGCACGTAGGCATCCGACTGCGGGTTCGACCAGCGCTTGTGCGTGGGCAGCAGCAGGTTCCCCGGCGCAACGGTGATGCAGGGCATGTCCGCCAGCACGTCGCCGAACGGATAGCCGCCGTCGTTGGCAAACCACTTCTGGGCGGCCTCGCGCGGCGTGTCGCTGCCGCCGCCATGCAGGAGCACCAGCAGACCCATCGGCTCGGCGGGATCGTACTCTCCCGGAACGCAGAAGTTGAGCCGCTCGTCGGGGTAGCGCCCGCGCAGGTGGGACATCTCGAAGCGCTCGTCCAGGTGCACGCCCGGCTCGCGGCCCGCGCGGGCGCGCTCCAGGCAGGACCTCACCAGGCCGCGCGGATCGTCCGCGTCGTCCGGTAGCGCAGCGGCGATGGCGTCGCGGTCGGCGGACGGGTCGTACAGCCATCCGTGAATCAGGTCACGCAGCATCTCGTTCTCAGCGGCCATGGTCACTCACTCCTCGGCGCATCGCCATGCGTCCAGCAGCAGCTTGCCCGGCCCGGACGTGCAGCGGACCGTCAGCTCGGCACCCGCTTCCACGGGCACGCGCCAGACCGTCGGCTCCTTCGCCTGCTCGGTCGAGGTGAGCGGCACGTCTTCGCCGCCCGCGCTCGCCGACCACTCGCCCTCAACCGCACCTCCACGCAACTCGACGGCTCCGGCCGGGGGTCCGGCCGCGCCGACGACAGCGATCGTCACCGCCCCGGTCTGCTCGGCCACGACCTCCCGCCCGCCCCAGCCCTGGAAGTCCTCCCGGCCGTAGCGCATGAGCGCGGCGGAGACGCCCGACGTGCTGGACGCGACGGCGGCGCCCTCGAACTGCGTCCAGCCGTCCTCTCCGGGCGGGGCCGGGTCGATGCCGAGCTGGTCGATCGCGAGCAGGTAGCCGCGGCTGTCCCGTGGCTTGGTTATGCAGGTGAAGCGGATGCGACCCGTCGCTCCCGGTGCGGGATTAAGCATCGGGGTCATGTCGAAGCGATAGGCCTGGCGGTGCGGCCACACGTCGTAGCACTCCACCGACGCCTCGGCGGTGGCCCGGCCCAGCACGCGGTCGAGATAGGCGCTGTCGCTCTTGGCATACTCGAACCCGGCGCCGCCCGCGTCCGGCGGCTCCAGACTGATGGCAAAGGTGCCGCCCGCCATGAACAGCAGCCGGTGCACCCAGAGGCGCACGTAGCGGCTGGCGGGCATGGGCGCCGGCAGATCCAGGTGGTCGCCGGGGCGGTCGGCGTTCCAGGCCAGGTAGGCGTCACCGGAGGCGAAGACGTCCAGCGCGCCGGTGGTCTCGGCCCGCGCCCGGCCGGCGCTGGCCTCCGCAGCCTCGGCGAGGCCCTCTGCCTCGTCCCACCAGCCGCCGGGAAGGGGCCTCTGCGGCTGGCCGTGCCAGACCGTCGGCAGCTCGACGACGTCGCCGGGTACGTCGGGGGCGACGTACGCCAGCGCATCCGGCCACTGATACCAGAGGACTCCGACCTCGGCGGCGCTCGGCGCGTCCCCGCCCGCCGCCTGCCAGGTGACGCGCGAGCCCGCCGGCAGGTCGATCGGGTCGGTCCACAGGTGGCGGCCCGCGCCGCAGCGGCCGGTGGGCTGCAGGCCGTTGTGGTTCCATGCCAGGGCCGCGATGACGTTGCTGCCGGCCGCGCCCTGCATGCCCATCGGCAGCAGCCCGAAGCCCTCCGCGATAGGCCCGTGCGGCCCGATCACCCGCACCGCGCTCCGCCTGCGCCACTCCCAGTCGCGCCCGTGCCCGGTCGCGAACATTGACAGGCCCACCAGCCGGCCTGCACCGGGGAGCGCGACCAGCTCGCTCTCGGCCCCGGCGGCCAGCGAGACGCGCGCGCTCACCCCACACAGCCTGCCCACCCGCTCCGCGTCCGCCAGCGGTGCGACGAGCAGCTCGCCCTGGAAGTACGCCGCCAGGCGCGGGGAGCGGTTCCACAGCTCGATGCGCAGGCTCTCGGCGAAGGGGATAGGCAGCTTGAAGTAGGCGACGACCGCCGGCTGCACGCGGCCCCCGCTGCGGTAGTAGGGGTGCACGATGCCGGCGGCGTGGTCGCCGGCACGCGGCTGCCACGCGTGCGGCCACGGGTGGCTGACCCCGACGAGGTCCACCAGTGGCATGCGCAGGCTCGTTGCGCCGTCGGTGGTGATGGCGATGACCTGGTGGCGCAGCAGATTCAGGGCGCCGGGCCGCATGCGCAGTTGCATGCCCAGCACCTCGGCCGGCCCGTCCAGCTCCGCGAGCGTAGCTCGGCCGGCCGCCGGGCAGTACGCCGCCACCTCGATCTCGCGCGCCCCGGCCTGCGGCGGCAGGTCGCTCACCGGCCCGGCCAGGTACTCGTGCGCGGCCGACAGCGCGCGCAGGTACTCGGCGCCGCCCACGCGCATCTCCGGCGGGCTCTGCAGCCTGCGGTACGACATCCAGAGCTGCTCCGGGTGCCGGCTGACGTCAATCCTGACGCTCTGCGCGAACGGAATGGGCAGCGAGCAGCAGGCGTAGGGACCGCCGACGTGCACCAGCGGCCAGGCCCAGGGCAACTCGCCCCACTCCTCGGGCCTGGGCGCGATGTACAGCGGCTTCCACTCCTCGCGCGGGTTGCCCCGGAATACCTGCTCGCCGTCCACCAGCAGGGCCATCTCGCCTTGATAGCCGTAGACGAGGTAGTCCAGCACGCCCGGACCCGCGATCTCCACCCCCGCATCCTCCCCAACCGCGAAGGCCCGATCGTTGCCGCCGGGCCGGGCGAGCCAGCGCAGGTCGGTCAGCCGCGCGGGGTCGGTGGGGCCGGGCAACTGCCCCCACGCGGGCAGGGCGGTCAGCGCCGCCACGAGCGTCAGCCATCTGAGCATCGTGAAGTCACCTCGCGCACATCACCGGCTCGCTCGCGACCTCGGCGGCATAAGCGCTCAGCAATGGCGGTCGCCCTCCGGCCGGGGGCCGGCCTGGGCTGGCCGCCGCCAGCGCTGCGCCAGGTTCGCGTTGCCCGGCAGGGCGCGGCCGAGCCACGACGCGGCGGTGGCGCCCCGCGTGCTACCGCTCCACCTCGTGGATCGCCTGCAGGTCCGGGCGCCGGGCGTCGTCGGTCAGGGCGGCGTTGTCGAGCAGCAGCGTCTCGCCTCCGACCAGCACGGCCGGCCTGAGCGCGCCCTCCCGGTCGATGGGTACGACGGCGAGCAGCGCGTCGCTCTCAAAGGTCTCGGCCCGCAGCGTGCCCGGCTCCTCCTGCAGCAGCACCCAGTACTGCTCCTGGAAGTGATGGTGATTATCGTTCTCGACCCGCACGTGCACGAGCGTGCGGTCGTCGTCATCGACCACGATGCGCGCCCGGTCGGCGTACCCCGTCACGTCGAAGTCCGGCGCGTGCGGCAGCAGGACGGTCGTGAAGGTCCTCGTCTCGCCCGCCCGCGCGATCCCCATCCAGCTCTGCCGAAGCTGTGTGCCGGAGGTGCGGTAGGGGTTGTCCTGATAGCGATCTAGGACGGTGATGCGCGTGTCCTCGCGCGGGGCGAACTTGACCGTCAGGTCCCAGGCGGGGTTGCGGTAGGCGTGCACGCCGCGCCCGAGGCCCAGGCCGGTGAAGTATATCCACTCGTAGTAGGCGTTGAACCACTCATCGCCGCACTGCGGCCCCAGGTCGCGCGTCTGCCAGCACGGCCCCACGCGCACCTTCATGTCCGAGTGGAAGGTGATGCGGTCCTTGACCAGCATGAAGCCGTTCTTGACGAACACGATGTCGCGCACGCTGGTGATGGGCAGGTGCAGGTACGGGTGGGCGCGCACGCGGGCGTAGGTGACGGCCGGGTCATCGAGGAAGCGCGGGACCTCGGTGCGCAGCGGGCGGGGGTCGGCGGCCAGCCCCTCCATGTCCTCGACCCAGACCACGTTGTTGAAGTCCTGCGAGCGCTCGTAGTAGCCCTGGCCGGCCAGCAGCGCCGTGTCGTGCACCATCAGGGTCACGATGTGGCCGGGAAGCTCGCCGCAGTGACCGCCCTTCTCGAGCAGCTCGACCAGCGCCCAGAGCCGCTGCGGGTCGTTGCCGCTGGTCAGCACCAGCTTGTCGGGCACCTGGTCGTCCGCCATCTTCGCGCCGCTCCAGCCCGGCCGCGCCGCCTCATCGTCGTCGGTCGGCTCGACCACGCGCGTGCGGAAGATGACCTCGCTGTGCTGCTCGGCGGGCACCGGCGCGACGCTATCGTCGGCGAACAGCCAGGCGCGGCAGAAGCCCTCGCCCACGAAGTCGCGCGGCAGGTGATACTGGTCGTGCCGCGGCCAGAAGTGGTTGTAGAGGTACTCCGCGATGCGGTGCGCCTGCCACCGATAGCGGCCGTCGCCGGTCAGCCGGCCCACCAGCTCGTAGGCCGCCATCGCCTGCGGCGCGCCGGTGTTCCAGCCGCTCGTGTCGCCGAAGTTCGGCACCGCGCCTGAGGGCGAGGCGTACCTGCGCCAGCGACTGAGCGCGGCCAGCCACTGGGGATGCTCAGCGAACCGGTCCAGCGTGCCGAAGGCCATGTGCCACCAGACGGGATAGCGGAAGCCGACCCAGTGATAGCCGGACGAGTTATCGGTGCAGTAGCCGAACCGGTCGTAGAGGGGCTGGTGCCAGTCGATGTACTCGTCGATGCGCGGGGAGACGGGCTGGCCGAGCTGCTCCGCGAAGTGCTTCGCGACCTTCGCGATGCAGAGGCGGTGCCAGCAACGGTTGTGGTAGCCCCACTCGGCGAACATCCAGCTCTCGTCGTGCTCGGTGGCGACGCGCGCCCAGAGCCGCTGGAAGTCCTCCTCGATGCCTTCCGGTGCCAGCTCGGTGTCGGGGTCGAACTGCCAGACGTGCCAGCGCACCTCGCACAGCCGCATGAGCTGGTTCGCGTCGAGCTCCTCCTTCTGGTTGGCGATGGCGACCTCCAGGGCCCGCCGTGTCCAGTCGGCGTACTTCTCGTCCCCGGTGAGCCGATAGAGCGCGTAGCTGCGCAGGACCAGCCCGGCCATGTGCGGGTGACTCCGCTCCAGGTAGAACTCCATCATCTCGTCCAGGTAGTCGGCCACGTGGGTGAGCATGTAGCGCTCGTAGCCCGAGCGGTCCTGGATGAAGCCGTGCTGGTAGACGCCGCGCCGGTGCGCGTCGTAGGCGCCGTGCGCCACGCGGTCGGGCCGCATATGGTGCAGCTCACCCGGCAGGTTGGCGATCATGGGCGCGGGCTCCGGGCCCTCCACCAGCTCATAGCGCTCCGTGCACAGGACCACGGTCTCGCCGGCGATCTGCGCCTCCAGGGTCACCTCATGCGGCCCGGGCTCGCCGGGCATCTGGTCGAAGACCAGCACGTCGCTGGCCGTCTGGCCCTCGGCGACAGCCACGCCGATCTCACGGGCGCCGGCCTCGCCCCGTTCGCCCACCAGCGCCAGGCGTGCCACGGTCACCTCGCCGCTGCGGGCGTCCGCTCGGTAGCGCACGGACCATTTCTCGCCGGCCTGAGGGCGCGTGGTGGACAGCGACAGCAGGGCGGTCGCCTCCGGCCTACCCAGCAGCCGGAAGACCGCACGCTCGCGGGGCTCGCCGGAGAAGTGCCAGCCGAGCTGGTTGAGCCTCTCCCCCGCGTCGATGTCGCCGAGCAGGAAGCAGCAGTGGAGCACGTCGCCTGCCTGCGGCCGGTAGGCGAGGTCCGTCCATGGGATGGCGGCCTCGACGACGTAGCCCTGAGCGGTCTCGCGTGTCGCCAGCGTCGAGCTCTCGGTCAGCTTCCAGTAGGTATCCGCCTGGTCGAGCGTGCCCCTTGGGTCGTCGATGAGCCGGCCGCGGCCGCCGTCGGGCACCTCGTAGCGCAGGTTCAGGTTCGGCGAGTCGGTGTAGGGGCTGTTGCTGGTCATCGGCTTGCGGAAGGAGTGCATCTGGAGCATCACCGAGTCGCATTTCCACCCGGGTGGGCCGACGTTGTGCGCGCTGCCGGGCTTGATGCCGCGCAGATCGTCGTCCACGACCTCGCCGGCGACGTAAAGGTGGTCTGGGTCCCAGGCCAGCGCCACGCGTGCGCTGAGGTCCGCGGCGCCGCCGAAGGGGTTGCCCGGATCGGTCTGCAGCGCCGCGATGGCCGCGTCCTCGCCCGCCCGCTCGGGGTCGATGACGTGGCCGAACGCCTCCAGGTCCCACTCGCCGAGATCGCCGTCCACGGTCACCTCGAGCGTTGGGATCAGGAACTCGTCGGGGGTGGGCGCCAGGTCCTGCGCGAGGGCAGGGCCGATCGTCAACGCGGCCATCAGCGCGATCAGCGTCAGCGTTCGGGTCATGGGATCGTCACTCCTTGTCCCGTGAACGGGCTCGGGCACGTTTCAGTCAACCGTTGGTCCTTGCCGTCGCTGTTGCCGTTGCCGTCGCTTTCGTGGCTGCCGTTGCTTCCGTCGCTTTCGTGGCTGCCATTACTTCATTTGCGGGATGATAATGCCTCTCAGGATGATGTTCTGGCAGAGAATGAAGACCAGGAGGGTGGGGATGGATGCGAGCACGAAGGCGGCCATGACCATGTACGGGAACTCCGCCGCCGTCTGCTGGTACTGATACATCCAGACCATGAGCGTCCACATGCGCTCGTCCTGGCAGACCAGAAAGGCCCACATGAAGCCGCCGTAGGCCGCCAGGAAGGACATCAGGGCCATGTAGGCCATGATGGGCTTGGTCAGGGGCATGGCGATCCGCCAGAAGATGGTCAGCTCGCCGGCGCCGTCGAGGGTCGCGGACTCGAACAGCTCGCTGGGCAGGCTGTCGAAGAAGCCCTTGAGCAGGAAGATGCTGAAGCCGCTGGCGAGCCCCGGCAGCACCAGGGCGGCGAAGGTGTTCAGCAGCCCCAGCTCGCGCAGCAGCAGGAAGTTCGGGATCATCGACACCTCGGCCGGGAAGGCCATGGTCGCCAGCAGGAACAGCAGGATCTGGTGGGTCCGGCGCAGGCGGAAGCGGCTCAGCGCGTAGGCCGCCAGCGGGTTGACGGTCAGGGTCGCCAGGATGCTGAGCACCACGAGCACGAAGGTGTTGAAGACCGCGCGGCCCTGGATGGCCATGAAGCTGAACACGCGCTCGAAGTTGAAGGTCAGGCACCCGCGCACGAACGCCCGCTCGTGCTCCAGGAACTGCGCGTACTCCGCCTGCGCGATGGGCACCTCTGCCTCGTCCATGCTCGACAGATGCCAACCGTAGGCCTCGTTCACGGCCTCGACGCTGCCGTAGCGCTCCCACAGAAAGAGCCGGTAGGACCGCTCCGGGTAGACGCGGCAGGTCGCGAGCCACTCGGGGTCCTTGCTGAGCAGGAAGTCGCGCCAGAGGTTGCGCTCGAGTGGATCGACCGGGGCGCTGCCGGTGTAGGGCACGTCCCACCACGAGGCGTAGTCCCCCTCCACGAAGCGGTTGAAGGCGCCGATGTCGCCGAACCGCCCGGAGAGGTACGAGACCCAGTCCCGGTGGAGCACGCCGGGCAGCTCGATCATCCACAGCGGCCACTCGTGGTGGACGAACTCGCGCCACAGCTCGGCCAGGCGCGGGTTGTCCGGCTCGGTCTCGAAGAAGCGGACCTTGTTGTAGGCGTCCACGTCCAGGCCGGTCGCCTCGTTGAAGGCCGCGAGGTCGCCCGCGGAGTTCTCCAGGTAGCGCACCCACAGGTGCTGCGCGGTGATGGGCACCTTACGTTCGGGCGGGAGGGCGCGCACGAACTCCAGGTAGTCCTGCAGGCGCCTCTCGTCGAGCGGCGGCAGCCACTCGCGCAGGTGATACGGCAGCGCCGCCTCGGTGATCATCTTCAGGTAGAAGAAGCTGGTGAAGCGCGCCTCCTGCCAGGTGTCGGCCATGGCGCGCAGGGCGCCCTTCTCCAGCTCGCGCCACGACATGTCGGCACGCTCGCGGCCGCTCTGTGCAAGGTAGACGCGCTCGTACTTCTCGCGAATGAACTGCTGATAGGCCGGGATGGTGAAGCGGCCGAACATGGGCAGCGTCATCAGCGGGTCGAGCGTCGCCAGCCAGTCCTCGTAGTCGGCCTTGATGGCCTCAAGCTGGCTGCGCCGCGCCGGGCCCGAATAGCGGCCGAGCTGGAACGGAGCGCGCTCGCCAAACCGCGGATCCTCCCGCATGGCGCGGAAGGACGTCCACTGCGGAGGCGGGCGGTAGGCGGCGGTGAAGAGCCGGAAGTCGCGCGGAAACTCCCGCTGGACACTGAGGTACTTCTCCGCCAGGTACTTCATGTATCGCTCGCGGCGGTCGAGGAGGTATAGCGGCACGGGACGGTGGCGCTCGTAGTCCCACTCATTGCTCACCGAGCTGGTGAGCATGATGAGGAAGGGGATGACCATGGTCAGCCCCCCGAGCGTGAGCAGCAGGTAGCTGCCGCCCAGGAAGCCCATGACCGGCGCGCTCTTTCGTCCGACCTTCGGTACGATTGGCATGATATTAGGTCACGTCGTCGCTGCGTCCCTTCGCCGCCCTGCGGCTGATGCCGTCGCCCGCCAGCCGTTGCCGTCAGTCGTTGCTGTGAGGAGGGGCGGGCTTCCTTGCCCGCCCGGCCGTTGTCCTGGCCGGTCGCCATCCGCGATGCACGCTTCGCGCTCGCCGGCTCCTGTCACTCCTCCGCCCGCCGGAACTCGACCCTGCGCAGGATGCGCAGTTGCCAGACGGTGAAGCCGATGAGCATGCTGCCGAGCACCCACGCCGTCGCGGTCGCGGGGCCGAACTTCAGGTCGGCGTAGGCGGTGTACCAGATGTGCAGGCTCAACACGCGGGTCCCGGCCGCACCGCCGGTCATCACGAAGATGTTCTGCATCTGGTGGAACGTGCCGATGAAGGCGCCCACGAAGTTGATGACGATGAGCGGGTAGAGCATGGGCAACGTGACGTGGCGGATCTTCTGCCACAGTCCCGCGCCGTCGATCTCCGCGGCCTCGTACAGCTCATCGGGCACGGTCTTGAGCGCCGCCAGGTAGATCAGGCTGGCCATGCCAGTGCTCGCCCAGAGGATCGGCAGCACCACGCAGATCGGCGCCCAGAACTCGTTGCCCAGCCAGTCGATGGGCGCCATGTCGGCGCCGAAGAGCGACGCCGCGCCCAGCACCACCTGGTTGAGCAGGCCCTGGGGAGAGCCTTCGAAGAGTTGCTTCCACAGCAGCATGATCACCACGCCGCTGCAGACCTGCGGCAGGAAGAAGACGGTGCGGAAGAACTGCTTCAGCCGCGGGATCTCGTTGAGCATGATGGCGAGAACGATGGGGGCGAGAAAGGTGAGCCCGAGCGCGACTGTCACGTACTTGAGCGTGGCGATGACGGACTGCTGAAACTGCTGGTCGAGGATAACATTGATGAAGTTGTCGAGCCCGATCCAGGTGCGCTCGCCCATCAGGCGGTAGTCCATGAAGGCCATGGCCGTGCCACGGATCAGCGGGTAGTAGGCCCACAGTGCGATTGAAGCCAGCGCGGGGAAGAGCAGCGCCCAGGGCAGCCAGCGGACGTAGACGTTACGCGCCGCGCCCGCCCCCGCGCCGCGGCCCTCCTCCGCGGCCTTAACGGCCTCCGCCGTCTTGTGGCGCAGCTCCCGCACGAGAAGCAGAGTAAAGACCGCGAGGAGCGCGAAGGCCAGGGCCACCAGGCCCATCGCCCAGCGGCGGTAGACCGCCATTTCCTCCTCGGGGCGCGAGCGCATGATGTAGCTGTTCGCGCGCCGCTCGGCATCGCGCAGGGCCGCCTGGTAGTCGAACTCGGGGTCGCGCGCGATGTTGTCGAAGATGGCGGCCAGATCGTTGCGCGCGACCTGCAGCCAGTCAGGGTTCCACGGCTCGTAGCGGCGGTAGCGCAGGATGCGCCGGTAGTCGCGCCGCCAGTGCTCAGGGATCTCGGGGATGTACTCCTCCAGGCCCGCCGCGCGCAGCTCCTGGGGGGTCGTGAACATCGCCAGGCCCTGCTGAACCATGTAGCGGGTGTACATGGCCTTCCCCAGGTCGCTGCCCAGGCTGGAGGCGATGGTCCAGGCCTTCCGGCGCTTGACGCGATGGCGCTCCCCGGCCAGCGATGGGCTCAGGCCCAGCCAGTGCGGGTTGAGATAGAGCGCCGGCGGCAGGCTCGGCTCGCGCGGCGGCACCGCCCAGAACCCGAGCTGGTCCGGGCGCACCTCCAGCCGGCTGGTCAGGTCCACGGTTCCCACGCCCGCCTGGAAGCAGACGATCTCGCCCCGCTCGAACAGCTCGTTCTTGTGCACCGGATCCTCGGTGGTGTAGGTGCGGGCCACGCCCCGGATGATGTCATCGTCGCCGAAGCGCACCGGTCTACCGTCGCCGGGGCGCTCGACCGCGCCGCGCTCGATGTCCGCGTCGGTGAGGTCGATCGGCTCTTCGGTCCGCGGGTCGCGGATCCACGGCTGGTAGAAGCAGCGCCACAGGAAGTCGTAGGCGGCGATGACCTCCGGCGTGGTGAATGTCACCCGCCACTCGCTGGGCAGGTGCGCGAGACCCTCGCCTGTATCCGGGTCGATGAAGTCAAGCTCCTCCTTGGGGTACCAGTGCGTCTTCCCGGTGCGCGGGTTGGTCTTGCCCTCCAGCACGAAGTTCCCGCCAGAGGCCCAGACCCAGGGGTAGAGGTAGATGTGGTAGCGATGCAGGTAGAGCCCCCACCGGCCCGACTGCTTCTCGGCGCCCTCGATCTCAAGCTCCGGCCAGGTGAGCTTCTGCATGCGCCGGAAGAAGTCGTCCCAGCTATCGGGGGGCTCCTCGCTGACCCCGTAGTGGCGCAGCAGGTCCTTGCGGTACATCAGGCCGACGTAGTCCGCGCGGCGGGCGGGGACCGAGTACACGATGCCGTCCTGGGTCACGATCTTGCGCTGGATGGGGTCGAGCTGCTTCCAGTAGTCCCAGGTCGCCTCGTCGTCATCGATTCGGCCGTTGAGGTCGCGCTCGCCGTTGGGCAGGAGCTTCGGGGAGCCATCGGCCAGCATGCCGTCGTGGCCGATGAACTCATTCAGCGGCAGCAGGAAGCCCTGCTCGCGGAAGGAGGCGACCTGGTTGGTCCACATGTTGAAGACGTCCGGGCCGGCACCGGTGGCAAAGGCCATGATCTTGCCGGAGGTGTAGCCCATGCCGCCCTGCACCTGCAGGGGCGAGAAGCGGGTGCAGATGATACTGGGGTCGCGCCGCATCACCTCGAAGCAGACGAGGGGGATATCCCAGCGGCCGTTGGGGTCGTACCACTCGACCTTGATCTCGTACTGGGGCTCGTCCTGCGCGTACACGCCCACCCGGCCGGGCCACACCACCAGCCCGGTCAGGCACACGGCCGCCGCTTTTCCCAACGTGCTCATCCCCAGCGTCCGATCACCCATCTGCGACGCGCAGTGTGATGCGCACTACGCGTGTATTGAAGTGGGCGTCGTTCCACCAGCCGTCGAGGTTCTCAGGGGCATATTCGGCCCGTCGCCGGGGCCGACCACAACATCGAGCTGCCCCGCGCCAGGATCGAGGTCGCCGCCGCCACGACCGTCGCTGCGGCGGCAAGGTCTGGATCGAGCATCGCCGGCTCACCACTCCTCCTCGTAGGCCCGGCGGACCTGCTCCGGCGTCAGCGCCGAAGTGTGCAGGCGCAGCGGCCCCATGTCCCCGGCGTAGTAGTCGCGCTCGGAGTACCACCCGCCCACGTGGAACTGCCACGTGTAGGCGAAGAACTCGAAGCCCATGGCGTCCGCGTCGTAGGCCATCTCGTCCGCCATCTCGCCATTGACGTACATCCGCGCCACGCCATCGCCGTGCGTGAACACGAGGTGCGTCCACTCACCGACGGGGATCATCTGCTCGAACTTAATCTCCTCCGCGCGGTAGACCTGGTTGAGGTAGACGAGGCGCAGGTGGTTCTCCGGCGCGTTGGCCTCGTCCAGCCATACGCGCGGGTAGCGCCGGAAGTGGAAGACGCTCATGCGCGTCTCCTCCTCGGGCATCTCCGCGGGGCGCAGCCACAGCTCGTAGCTGAACTCGGCCAGCGGGAAGACGGTGCGCTGGTTGATGTCGTCCACCGCGCCGCGCAGAGGCTCCAGGATGGGCTTGATGGGCAGAATGCCGGCGTCGTCCACGCCATCGAAGCGCAGCAGGCCCCGGCCCTCCTCCTCCACCCAGGCCGGCCCGTCCAGGTACAGCGCGTGCCCGTGCCGGCTCTCGTCGTAGATGGCCCGCAGCGGCTCCTCGCTCATCGCCAGGTCGATGACGCGGTCCTCCGCCGGCTCCAGGCCCTCCGGCACCTCGAAGACCGTGACCTCCGGCTGCTCGCCCTCGTCCAGTGCCGTCAGAGCCACGTCATCGAGCCAGACCCGGCCCACCCCATCCAGCTCGAAGGTGAGGGTGGTCGAGTCGCGGCGCTTGAGCACATCGGTCACGAACGAGAACGGCGTCCAGTCGCTGGTGCCTCTCGCGCCGATGTAGAAGACCTGCTCGGGCTCGGGGCCGTAGGAGTACTTGATGCGCGCCTGCAGGCCACGCCCGCGCACGTCCTGCGACCTCACCCAGCCGCGCAGCCACCATCGCTCCGCGAACTGCTCGACGGCGTACTGATAGACCTGCACGCGCGCGTTGGCCGGGCCGTCGATGCGCAGCGAGTGGCTGTCATCGCGGCCTACGCCCCCCTCCACCTCGCCCTCCTCCCAGACCATGGTCGAGGTCGGCTCGGCGCGCGTGGAGGTCAGGTCAAAGGTGGTCCCGCCGGGATCGAAGGCCGCGTAGACGTCCTCCGAGGCGCGCACCTTCGGCGCAAGCTCACTCGCCGCGAATGCCTGCTCCGCCTCGGCCGGGGACATTCCGGTGAGCGTGAGCGTGTAGTCGCGCTCGGTGCCCGGCTGGAGCTTGATGTGCGCGCCCTCCTCCTTCTGATGGAAGTCGTAGCCCCAATGGCAGAGGCCGAGGCGGAACTCCCGCTCCGGCTCGGGCTCCCATCCCATCTCGATGCGCCAGGTCGGGCAGACCGCCGGGTCGGGGTAGAGGAAGCTCGTCAGGTCGCCCCAGCGGCTGGGCTGGTTGTTGAAGTCGGGGCTGAGGTAGTCGATGAGCGGATAGCGCTGCCAGTCACCGTCCGGGCCCTGGAAGACGTGCCACTGATGGCCCGCCCAGTTCCACCGGTGCTGCACGCCCGCGCCCGGCGCGCGGTTGTTGTACGTGAGGGGGTCGGTGATCTCGAAGTACCAGAAGTTGGTGGGCTCCTCGTAGAGGAAGCGGACGCGCACGTCGTAGCGGTAGGCGTAGGCGCCGCGCTCGGCGTCCCAGGAGATCGTGCAGGTCTCGTCCGCGTGGGCCACGCCCGGCTCTTCGAGCGTGAAGTCGAAGACCAGGCGCTCGCCCTGCTCCTGCACCGCCAGCCCGGCCGGCAGCTCGCCGACCAGCGGCAGCACGCGCAGGTTCACCTTCGGCCCGACCCAGGCGTAGTACTCCGGCCGCCAGCCCGGGCGCAGCCGGACCGCCTCCTGGAAGAGCGCGCCGCGGTTGCCCTTGTACTTGGGGTCCAGCCCCTGCTGCCAGTAGCGGATGACCGGCTCGCGACCGTCGAAGATGATGACGCCCTCGGCCGGCTCCTGGCCGAAGGCCGGATGCCCGAGCATCAGGCCCTCGGTGGTCTCGATGTGGAAGCTGGGCTCATGGGGCGGCGCCCGGCGTCCTGACGGCTCGAACGCCTGGACTTCGAAGTCCTCGAAGCGCACGGTGCTCGACAGCACCCCCAGGCCGAGCCGGCCGCCCTCGTGCGGCAGCGTGCGGTCCCAGTAGTCCATGACCCGGCGGCCGTCGAGGGAGGCGACGAAGTGGGCGCCGTCCGCCAGGATGTCGAGATCATGGCGGGTGCCGACGGACAGGTCGCAGGGGATCAGTTGCAGGAAGCCGCCCGTGGAGTCCCAGAGCGCGATCTCGCCTCTGTGCGCGGAGACCTGCACGCGGTAGAAGTGCAGCGGGTCGCGCCAGCGCAGGATCACGCCCGCGTCCCATCCGGGGAGGTTCTCGCCCCAGTGGAAGCCCCATCGCTGGCAGCCACCGGGCAGGCGCCCGTCTCGGCCGGAGCTTTGCTCGACCGTGAAGGCGACACTGACGCGCTGGGCCGGGCCCTGCTCTCCCGGCGTCACGCGCTGGCTCCAGAAGCGGGTCAGGCCGGTCCCCACGGCGGCGCGCTCCTGCGTGGCCCACTCGCCGTGCGGCGGCCTCTCGGTGTCCGATCCCTCGAGGCTGTCGGCCACAGTCCACTGCTCGACGGGGGGCGCGCCCCACTCAGAACGGGCGACCCCCGGGCTCAGCAGCAACGCGCCCACCATCAGTCCGGTCATGGCCCTCGTCATCGGCGCTCATGCTCCTCGACATCGGCGGCGCACGGTCTGTTGTTCCGCCACTTCTCCCGCGCTCGGCCGACACCTGCGAGCGCGGCCCGCCTCCCATGAGCCGCCCGAGCGCGCTCACGCTTGCCCGGCCGCCGATGAGCTGCAGCACCCGGTTGCGCGGCAAGCGGAGCGAACTCGGAGCTGCCCAGCGTGCACCGCCGATGGAACCAGAACGGGCGCTTGATGTCTCATAGTCTACGAGGTGCCGGTCGCCAGGTTCGCGGCCCGGTTCATCGACTCCAGACGGGGGGCGAAGGGGAGTCACGGTGGCATGGCATGTCCGAGATGGTCGCACGCCACGCACGTGCTCGCAGTTGTGCTGATCGCCTCCGCATTCTGCGCCTTCGCGGGGCCTCCGTCCTCGGCTCAGGCGGATGTGCAGGCTGAGAAGGACTTCGCGTTCGCGGAGGGGCTCTACGGCCAGGAGAACTACGAGCTGGCCCTGGAGAAGTACCTCGCCTTTATCGAGGCTTACCCCAACCACCCGAACCTCTCGCTGGCGCTCTTCAGGGCGGGCGAGTGCCACTTCCGGCTCGGGAGCTACGCCGAGGCGGCGCCGTTCTTCGCGAAGGTGACTGAGCAGTTCCCGAACAGCGACGAGGCCGAGCTGAGCTGGCTGTGGCTGGGTGACTCGCACTTCAAGGCCGGCAACTATGAGGAGGCCGCCGCGGCCTACGAGTCGCTGCTGCGCACGTTCGCCGAGAGCGAGCACGCGGCCGACGCGGCCTACTGGCGCGCGGAGAGCTACTACAACCTCGGCAGGTTCGACGATGCCGTGGCGGCCTACCAGGACGCGCTGGGCCGGGGCCTGCAGGAGCGCGAGGTCCCCTACGCCATCTACTCGATAGGGCTGTCGTACCTGCAGCTCGAGCGGCCGGCGGAGGCGGCGGAGCAGTTCGCGCGCGTGGTGGATCAGCACCGCGACAGCCCCGTGGCCGCCGAATCGGGCTACCTGCTCGGCCGCGCCCGGCAGGCGCAGGGCAGCTACGACGGGGCCCTTTCCGCCTACCGGTCCGTCCTCGAGCGGTACCCCACCTCCCCGTTTGCCGCCCACGCGCAGTTCGGGATCGGGAGCTGTCACTTCCAGCAGAAGAGCTTCGACGCCGCGCGCGAGGCCTGGGAGCTGGTCGTCGCCCGCCATGGCGACAGCACGGTGGCGGAGGAGGCGCGGGTGCGCATCGCTGACAGCCTCTTCCACCTGGAGCGCTGGGATGAGGCGGCGGCCGCCTACCGGCAGGCGACGGACCACGCCGAGGGCCGGTGGGCCGCAGAGGCGCTCTACTGGCTCGGCGTGACGCGCGAGAAGCGGGGAGACCAGGCCGCCGCCCTGGCCACACACAGGAAGCTCGTCGAGCAGCACGCGGAGGACCCGCGGGCGGCTGACTCGTGGCTGCGCATCGCCCACCTCGAGGCGGCGCAGGGCAACCACGAGGCCGCGATCAAGGCCTACGAGACCGCCGCGGGCGCGGTCGAGGACCCGGAGCAGCGCCGACAGACGCTGGCGGCCCTGGAGTGGGCGCGCTACGAGCAGGAGCAATCCCCTGAGGCGCTTGCTGAGCTCGAAGAGATGGTGCGCGATGACCCGGCGTCCGGGGTGGGCGAGGAGCTGGCCTACCGCGTGGGTCGCGCGCACTTCGACGCGGGCAGCTACGAGCCGGCGAAGCAGATGCTCGCGCTGCTGCTCGAGCATCACCCCGAATCCGCACGGGCCGCGGAAGCGACCTACCTGTTGGCTGTATGCGAGGAGAATCTGGGCGAGACCGGGGCGGCGGAGCCGCGCTACCGGCAGCTTCTTGACGAGGAGCCCGCGTCCGAGTACACGCACTACGCGGCCGCGGCCCTGGCGAGCATGCACGCCGCCCGCGGCGAGATCGACCAGGCCCGGCAGCTCCTGGCGCGGCTGGAGCACGATGACGCTCCGAAGCCGACGGTGGCCTTCGCCACCTACCGGGTGGCCGAGGCCCTGCGCGCCGCCGGCGAGACCGGCGAGGCGCTAAAGCTCTACGAGAAGTCCCTGGCCGCCGACCCCAGGGGCGAGAGCGCTGCCTACGCGTGGGTCGGCCTGGGCTGGTGCAGGCTTGAGGGCGACGCGGATGAGGCCGCGAAGGCCTGGCGAACCGTGCTGACTGAGTTCCCGGATTCGGACGCAGTGCCCCACGCGCTTGACGGCCTGATCGCGGCCGGGCAGCGCCTCTTCGAGGCCGAGGAGTACGACGCGGCCGCCGGCCTCTACCAGGGCATCATTGATGACTTCCCCGAGGCCGAGGCGGCGGTGCGGGCGAAGTACGGGCTCGCGTGGGTGCTGCTGCGCCAGGAGAGGGGAGAGGAGGCCCTGCCGCTGTTCGAGGCGGTCGCCACCGCCACGACCAACAGCGAGGTCGCCGCAGACGCGCGCTACCGGGCGGCCACGCTGCACGTCGAGCGCGGCCGGCAGCAGAAGGCGGTGGAGCTGCTCGAACCGCTGCGCGAGGCGCCGGGAGAGGGCGAGCGCGCCCCCTGGGCGTTGCTGCTGCTGGGCCGGGCATACCTCGACCTGGATCAGGCGCAGCAGGCGGCGGACGTCTTCGGCCTGCTCCTGGAGACGTGGCCCGAGCACGAGGTCGCGCCCGGCGCGCGGCTCGGCCTGGGGATGACCTACCGGGCGCTGGGGCGCAACGACGAGGCGGAGGCCGCGCTGCGGCAGGCGGTGGAGGCGGGCGGCGAGGTGGCGGCCGAGGCTCACTACGAGCTGGCCGCGACCATCCGCGATCGGGGGGACAGGTCCGCGGCCGCCGAGGAGTTCCTCAAGGTGGCGATTCTCTACCAGGCCCCCGCGTGGTCGGCGCGGGCGCAGTTCGCCGCCGGCCAGTGCTACGAGGAGCTGGGCGAGCAGGACAGGGCCATCAGGAGCTATAAGGTCATTCTACGCGACCACGCGGATCAGACCGAGTGGGTGACGAAGGCCCAGGAGCGGCTGGCGGCGCTGGAGCAGTAGCTCTCTGACCGTACGTGGCGGGCCGCGGTGGCGGTCGGCCGCGCCATCGAGTGCAAAGGGGAATGCGCATGCAAGACCTGGCCGCACGTTCGGCGCTGCTCGACTACTTCGTGCGGGGCGGCCCCTGGATGTGGGTGCTGCTCGCCTGTTCCATCGTCGCGCTGGCCGTGATGATCTTCAAGATCGTTAGCCTCTGGCTGGCCGGCCGCGGCGCAGAGGCTCTCGTGGAGGAAGTCGAGGCGATGCTTGAGGCCGGCCGTCGCGAGGAGGCCGCCGAGCGCTGCTCCCGGTCGTCCACGGCAGTGAGCGCGGTGCTGCACTCCGCCGTGGCCGCGTCCGGCGACGCGCTTGAGACGCCACAGGAGGCGGCGGAGGCGGCCGGGGCGGCCCAGGTCGCGGCCCTCGAGTCCGGGCTCCCGGTCCTCGCGACCATCGCCAACGTGGCTCCGCTGATCGGCTTCCTGGGGACCGTCAGCGGCATGATCCGCGCCTTCACGGCCATCGCCGAGGCCGGGCTGGGCGAGCCCGGCGTGGTCGCCGCCGGAATCGGCGAGGCGCTGATCACCACGGCCTCCGGGCTGATCGTGGCCATCCCCTGCTTCATCGCATACGGTGCCCTGGTGGCCCGGGTGAACGGCCTGGCGCTGCTGATGGAGCTGGCAGGCACGCGCGTCGCCAACCTCGTGTCGAGGACTGGTGCCGATGAAGCTTAGGTCGCGCATGCCGCCCCTCAGTCCCGTCCCCATGGCGACGATGGCCGACGTGGCCTTCCTGCTGATCATCTTCTTCATGCTCACCAGCACCTTCGCCAGGGACACGGGGCTGGACATCACCCTCCCGAAAGCGATAACCTCAGAGTCGCTGCCCAAGCGCGAGGTAACCATCTGGGTGAACAGGCACGGGCAGGTGCGGGTCAATGAGAACTGGATCCAGCCGCAGGACCTGATGACGGCCCTGCGCGTCGAGTTCGCCCAGGCCGACGTCCGGGGCGTCACGATACGCGGCGACGAGCGCGTCCCCTACGGCACGATCGTCACCGTCATGGACACGGCGAAGCAGCTCGGCGCCGACATCACGCTGGCCGCAGAGGTGGAGGAAGGAACGCCCGGGGCGGTGGTCGTGGAGCCGTAGCCGCCCGCCGGGAAGCGCAGCGCGAGGAGACAATCATGGTCCGGCAGCCGGGGTTCAGGTGGGCGTTGTTCTGCTCGGCGATGATACACATCATCGTCTTCCTCACCGTGCCCATGGGCGGGAGCATCGGGCGCGCACGCGACCAGGCCGTGCAAAGCCTCACGGAGACGGCCGTCGAGTTCGTGACCTTCGTCAAGCCGAAGCCGCCGCCACCGCCCCCGGTCAGGCGCGTGCAGCGGCGGACGGTCGTGCGTCGCGTCGTGCGCCGCCGACCCAGGCGCCGGAGGCCACGCCCGGCGGCGGAGCAGGCAGAGCAGCCAGCAGAGGAGCGGCCGGCCGATCCCGCGCGTGCGCGGAACGAGCCCGAACCTGCCCCGCAGCCGGAGCCGGCCCCCCAGCCTGAGCCGAGGCCCGCACCGGAGCTGGCGGTCCTGCCTCCCGAGTCCGAGCCGGCGCCCGCGCCGGAGCCGGTATCCGCGCCGGCCCCCGAGCCGGAGCCGACCATCATCCACCCCACGCCGCCGGCGGCCGCGCCCGCAGCGGAGGCCCCCGCG
>JALGUJ010000151.1 GCA_029820945.1 Candidatus Zipacnadia bacterium
CCGCCTACCCCTCGGCGGCGGGCGAGCACGATCCCGTCACCCAGCGCCTCGAGTCGCGCGCGCTCGTCAGTGAAGGCCCGTTCTCGGCGGTGTTCGACGCG
Organism: Candidatus Zipacnadia bacterium; assembly: GCA_029820945.1. Taxonomy (GTDB): domain Bacteria; phylum Armatimonadota; class Zipacnadia; order Zipacnadales; family UBA5352; genus JALGUJ01. Next base: position 102 of record JALGUJ010000151.1, read on the forward strand.
CAGGGACGCAACCTCGCCCCCAACGGCGCCGCGGCCGTGGCGATGGACGACACCGCCACGCTCTCGGTGCTGCGCTGAACACAGCAGGCGCAACAGGGAAGGTGACCCGGATGGCACGATGGTACTGCTCAGCAGTGATCGTGGCTCTCGCGCTGATGCTGGCCGGCTGCGGCGGCGGCATCACCCCCGCCCCGGCCCCCGAAGCCCCCGATGGCCCCACCGTGGGGGACGCCGTGCAGGTCGGCCCGATGCTGGTCAGGCCCGCGAGCACCGCGGGCTTCCGGGCCGACGCCCTCCCCACGGGCAGCCTCGGCCCATGCTCCTTCGTGGCGCTGCACGGCGCGCGCATCGACTACCTGGCCTCACAGGCGCTCCTTGACCGCATCGTGTTCTCCAGCGACCGTGGCGGCCCAGAGTGGAACATCTGGGTCTGTGACCTCGACGGCAGTAACGCCGTCCAGATCACCGACAACACCGCCAACGAGTACCGCCCGGAGTGGTCGCCGGACGGCACCAGGATCGTGTTCGACCGCACCTGGCCCGCCCAGGATGCCGAGATCATCGTGACCAACGCCGACGGCTCCAGCCCTTACGCCGTCACCAACAACAGTTACCTCGACCGCTACGCCACCTGGTCCCCAGACGGCAGGGAGGTCGCCTACGGCTCACTGCGAGGGAACTGGGACGTCTGGAAGGCGACCGCCGACGGCTCCTCCGAGGTCAACCTGACCAACCACGCCGCCGGGGATGACAGCCCGTACTGGTCGCGTGCGCTGGCCGCCCCCCAGATCCTGTTCGTGAGCAACCGCGACGGCATCGCCGAGATCTACAAAATGCACGAGGACGGCACCAGCCAGACGCGCCTCACCAACAACTCCTCGGTCGATGGCGACCCCGTCTTCGACCCGCAGGCGCAGCGCATCGCCTACACCGCCCAGGGCTGGGGCACCGACATCTTCATCATGACCTCGGCCGGCACCAACCAGGCCAACTTCAGCCGCCGCGCCGGCTCGGACGAGAGGCCGTCGTGGTCAACGGACGGCAGGTGGATCGCCTTCGAGCGCGTCTACTCGGGCAACCGCGAACTCATCATCCAGCAGGCCGACCTGCCGCGCCGCGACTTCCGCCTCACCAGTAACTCCGACTGGGATGGCTGGGCCGACCTGGGCAGCCCGACCCTGCAGGTCGAACGCGTGCTCATCGGCGGCCCGGGGACGGACTGGGGCGGCCTCGACCCCGTCTGGTCCGACGCCTACGCCGGCGTGGTGGCCTTCGACCCCAACGGCTACATGAACTTCGTGCGCATCGGCGTCACCCCCGCCGACGCCGGATCGCTTGAGGTGACGCCCCTGGACGGCCCCGGCTACCAGATGGCCGGCGTGGTCGTCGAGGCCGACGAGATCGCCAACGTCCGCCAGGACGCCGGCCGCGGCGTGGAGCCGAGCGTCTGGCAGTTCGACCCCGGAACCGGCGCGATCGTCATGTACTTCAACGCTATCACCGGCAGGCTGGCGTCTGTGCTCGCGCTGGAGGACGCCGCCTACCCCTCGGCGGCGGGCGAGCACGATCCCGTCACCCAGCGCCTCGACGCTGACGCCCTTAAGGTCGATGGCGCCTTCGCCGCCGTCTTCGACGCGCAGGGCAACCGTATTGGCGGCGCTGTCTCCTCGGTCAGAATCGGCCTCGACGGCGCCGTCAGCATCATCGACTGACTCCACGCACCCTGTCGTGGGTCCTGTGAGGCCCCGCCCATCCACCGGGCGGGGCCTTCACCGTCCACGTCGCCCGACCGTGTCCTACCCGCCGAGCCCTTGGGCCGCCAGCGCGTCCAGGATCTCACACGCCTCCAGCTCCGGCGCCACGCCCGCGCTCACCTCGTCGCCGAAGTACATGCAGGCCTCGGTCAGGTTGGTCCAGGGCTGCCACGCGGGCAGCTCTCCCCCATTCGGGTCGCCCGTGGCCGCGAAGCGCACCCATGCCGCGCTCATCGCCGCCGACAGCGCGCGGTCGGTGGCATCGGTCCCGGGCAGCTTCGGCGCCAGCCCGAAGACGTAGGGGATCTCCAGCCCGTGGAACGCCCCCAGCCGCGTCGCCGGTCCGCGCGCCGGCACGCGCGTGAAGTGGTAGAGGTACGCCGGCTCGCCCGCATCCGCCATCGCCGCCACCAGCGCCCGCGCCGGCGCCACGAACGAGCCGACCGTCAGCAGCCGACTCATCGCGCCCGGGATCTCCCCGGCGGTCTCCGCCGGGAACAGCGCCAGCAGCTCGTCCGCTCGATCGCCCGCCAGACGCCGCACCGCGAAGCGGTAGCCCGCGGGCGTCCGGATGGGCGCGCGGTCGGCGAACATCGAGCCGTCATCCGCGTTGCCGCCCGCCATGACGGGCACGCGATGCATCCGTCCCGCCGCCAGGAGCAGCTCCGGATTCTCCGGCAGCGTCCGGCCATCGATCACCCACCCGTACCTTGTCCCCGGCCCCAGCAGGCCCACCTGCGGGTTCGCGGCTGCGATCAGCTCGGCTGGTGGGACTGCGCGCGCCGCCGCCAGCGGATCCTCCGCCCGATCGCAGCCCAGCGCCGCAAACAGCTCCTCGCCCACCTGCTCCATCGGCGGCAGCCCCTCGCGCTCCTCACGCAGGTGGCGATTGTGCCCGCGCGCGGCCCCGCTCTGCGCGATCGCCCGATGGAACAGCCCCGCCGCCGGCGGTGACACCAGCAGCCGCGCCACGCTCGCCCCACCGGCGGATTCGCCGAAGATCGTGACGCATCCCGGGTCGCCGCCGAAGCCCGCGATGTTGCGCTGCACCCACTCCAGCGCGGCGATCTGATCGAGCATCCCGTAGTTGCCCGACAGCCCATCGGGCGACTCCGCCGACAGCAGCGGGTGTGCAAGAAAGCCCAGCGGTCCGAGGCGATAGTTGATCGTGACTACCACCACACCGAGCCTCGCCAGCATCTCGCCGTCGTACACGTCCAGCGACCCCGCGCCGGTCGTGCAGCCGCCGCCGTGTATCCACACCATCACCGGGAGCGGCCCGTCAGGCCAGTCCGTGGGGGCATAGATGTTCAGGTAGAGGCAGTCTTCGCTCTGCACACCTGGATCGCGCGTCACAGCGAGCGGCGAGGGGGGTTGCGGGCAGGCGGGGCCGAATTCCGTGCACGCCCGCACCCCGTCCCACGGCTCGACCGGCTGCGGCGGCCGCCAGCGCAGCTCGCCCACCGGCGGCGCCGCATAGGGGATACCGCGCCAGACCGCCACCCGGCCATCGGCCGACAGCTCCCCCCTGATCGCACCGCCATCCACCATGGTCACGTCCCCGCGGGCCGCGCAACCCCCGGCCATCAGCGCCAGCACTGCGAGTACCGTCCTGTGCATGAGAGCCTCGCCTCCCAGGCGGCGATGTGATCCGTCCGGCTGCGGGATAGGCGGCCCCGCCACGGGCATAGTGCGACTGCCTCGCACGAGCGTTACGCCGACTGCGCCGGGAGCCTCGCACCCATCGCGCCGCCGCCTCATCCGACGCCGGGGCCGCCGCGCCGGTTCACACCGTGCCTTCACACGTAGACGCCCGTCGCCGGGGCCAGTCCAGCGCGACGCCGCCTGGCCGCCGGCGTCGGCAATCGGCGAGGCAGGCGTTCATACATCTCACACTTTTCATGCCCGGTGACGCCATACAAGAGCCAATATTCTTCTCCACTTCCGCGCGCGTTTTCAACAATCACCGCAGCCCTCCCGGCGACGAATTCCGTGCTGGCGTCGGTGCCCGATTGCCGCCAGAACGGCCTGCAAGGGCACGCAGGCGCACGATGTGCCTCCGCGAGAGATTCCGAAAAAACCCTTTGCATTGGTCGCGGCAATCTGGTATACTCACGCCGCGTGGGGAGGGAGGCAGAGGTTTTCCACAAGCGTGGAAAACCATGTGGAAAGCTGCGGAAGTCACAGAGCTACACGGCCACGAGGGCTCATAGGCCGGGACGGTCCGCAAACGTTTTCCACGAAGTTCCCATCGCAGCTTGCGTTACGCCATCGCTTGAAGCCACTCCCGATCGTCCGTCGGGCGCCATCACCGCCTCACGTCGGGGCCTCGCCTGGCCCCCTCACGGTCACGACAGCTTCGCACTAAAGGACGGGTCACTCACGATGGCGAGCGAGACTCACCTCTCAGGCGAGCAGGTCTGGCGCGCAAGTCTTCCTCTCCTCGCGGACCGGGTCAGTCCCGCGACCTACGATGGCTTCCTGACCAACGCCGTCGTGCTCGACTTCTCCGGCGACGACCTCACCCTCGGCGTGATCAACGAGTTCGGCAAGGACTGGCTCGAGCGCCATCACCTGCGCGCCATGACCGAGTGCCTGCGCGAGGTCACGGACCGGCCGGTCGATGTGCGCATCGCCGTGCTCCCCGAGGGCACGGACCTGCGGCCGAGCGCGTCCGTCGCTGAGCCCCAGATGGACCCGGAGCCCGAGATGACCGCAGTAGCCGAAGCCGTGACGGCCCCCGCTCCCCCACCTTCCGGCCCCGCGCCCGCCGCTGAGGCCATGCCTCACACACCGGCCATGGCGCCGGTGTCACCGGTGGCCCAGTCCTCCGGCGAGTTGTGCTCCTCGCCGTTGAACCCGAAGTACACCTTCGAGGCCTTCGTGGTCGCCGACTGCAACCGCTTCGCTCATGCCGCGGCCCTGCAGGTCGCCAAGAGCCCCGGTCAGGCCTACAACCCGCTCTTCATTCACAGCGCCTCCGGGCTGGGCAAGACCCACCTGATCCAGGCGATCGGCCACTCCATCCTGGCCGAGCGCCCGGACTGTAAGGTGCTCTACATCTCCGCCGAGGCCTTCGTCAACCATATGATCTCGTCTATGCGCGACAACACCATCGACCGCTTCCGGCGCAACTACCGCTCGGTCGATGTCGCGCTCATCGATGACATCCAGTTCATCGCCGCCATCGAGGGACCGGCGTCGGAGGAGGAGTTCTTCCATACCTTCAACACGCTCTACGAGACGAACCGTCAGGTGGTCATCGCCTCGGACTGCCCGCCACGCCACCTGCAGCTCATGAACGATCGCCTGCGCTCGCGCCTCGAGATGGGCATCGTGGCCGACCTGCGCATCCCCGATGTCGAGACGCGCGTCGCCATCCTGGAGAAGAAAGCGCAGACCGAGGGCGTGCCGCTCTCGCGCGACATCCTCGAGTTCGTCGCCGCGAAGATCGAGTCGAACATCCGCGTGCTCGAGGGCGCGCTGCTCAAGATATGCGCCTACGCGTCGCTCAATAACGTACCCATCACTCGCCCGCTCGTCGAGGAGATCATCGGCGACTACTCTACCTCTACCACCGAGCGCCGCATCTCCATCCAGGAGATCGTGGACCTGGTCGCCGCCGAGATGGATGTCCCCGGCGATGACATTGTCTCCAAGAAGCGCAGCGCCGACATCGCCTGGGCGCGCCAGGTGGCCATGTATCTCGCCCGCGAGCTGACCGACAGCTCGCTGGCGCGCATCGGTGAGTTCTTCTCCGGCCGCGACCATTCCACCGTGCTGCACTCCTACAACAAGGTCGCCGACCTCATCGAGGAGGACGAGCAGGTCCTGTGGCTCATCAACGACCTGCGCGCCGCCTTCGAGTAGGCCCGGCCAGCTTCTTGCGACGCGCCACCAGCCCAGCCGGCCTTCCGGGCCGGCTGGCTGTATATGCAGGAGAGCGGCAGCAGCCCTGTGAGTTCACGGCTGATCTGCACAGGATTCTGCGTGCAGGCCGGCGGCCGGCCGCGTCGGCTGTGCAGTGTGAAGGTAACTTGCCGTCTTATGCGCACGTTCTCAGGACCTTCCCTTCATGCGCTCCGGGAGAAGCTCTGGACCTTCCACACTGTCCTCCAGACCGACCCCCCCGCACCCTCAACACTCTCCACGGACCGACTCACCAGAGTCCGCCCGACCTGCGCGTCGAGAGGAGACGGTTGTCCACGCGCATCCACGCTCCCATCCCCAACTTCCCTTCAGGCTTGGAGGCGGGACACCCCACGCTGCGCGAGAGATATTCACGCTGTCCACGGGCGTAGTAGTAGGAGTAGTAAGGTACCTTAACCGTGACGACGTACTACTACCCGTCGTGGATAATCCCGCTCGCAGTCACCGTTGGAAGCCCGCCACTCAGAGGTGCACACCAGTCGCGCGGCGAATTCACTTGACGCACCGCGGGATATGCGGTTAACTTTCAGGACGGTACTACCGTCAGCAGCGGGCAGCGCAAGGAGGCCCCCGAGATGCTGAATCTCTCGTGCCCTCAGGCTGAGCTGTACGCCGGCGTTCAGACCGTCTCGCACGGTGTCTCCGGCCGTAGCACTCAGCCTGTGCAGAACAATATCTACCTCGAGAGCACCGCAGAGGGGCTCAGGCTCGTGGCCACCGACCTCGAGTTCATCAGCCTCGAGGCTGTCATCGCCGCAAGCGTGAGCGATGAGGGCGCCGTGACTGCGCCGGCCCGTCTGCTGACCGAGGTTATCGGGTCACTGGCGGGCGAGGAGATCACGCTGGCAGCCGATGAGCAGAGCAGGCTGATCGTCGAGGGCGCGCGGTCCAGATTCCGCATCCGGGGTATGTCCGCCGCCGATTTCGAGATGCTGCCCGCGCTTGACAGCCCGGTCGAGTTTGAGCTGACACAGCGGGATCTGTCCGGCATCCTGTCGCAGACTGTGTTCGCAACCTCGCGCGATGAGACGCGGCCGATCCTGACCGGCGCGCTCTTCAACATCAACCCCGGTGGCCTGGAGGTCGTGGCCACGGACACCTACCGCCTGGCGCTGCGGCGGATGACTGCTGAGATACCGATCGACGAGCCGCGCAGTGCGATCATCTCGCAGCGCGCGCTTAACGAGGTTCTGCGCGTCGTTGACGCCGAGTCGGAGGAGCCGGTGCGCCTGTCGCTCTCGGACTCCCAGGTGACCTTCAGCATCGGGAACGTCACCGTAGGCTCGCGGCTGATCGAGGGCCAGTTCCCGAACTACGAGAAGGTGCTGCCCGACGCGACCGATCGCCGGGTGACCGTTGACAACCACCAGTTCACCGAGTCGCTGCGACGCATGCTTATCGTCGCCCGCGAGGACGCCAACCGCGTGGTGCTGCGCGGTCAGGAGGGAATGCTGACCATCACTGCCGAGTCGCAGGAGGTCGGGCGCGCGGAGGAGCAGATGCCCGCCACGCTCGAGGGCGACGACCCGGAGATCGCCTTCAACGCACGCTACCTGCTCGACGCGCTGCAGGCGGTGGTGGAGGAGCAGGTGGTGCTGGAGATGTCCCAGCCGCTCGCGCCCGGCACCCTCAAGCCCGTGGACTCGGATGACTACCTCTACGTGATCATGCCCATGCAGATCATGTGACCGGCCCGGGCGCACCAGACCGGCCGACGACCATCATGGGCACAGGCGACGAGTCTGTGCCCTCTGCGTCTCTGTCGCTTGCCGCATGAGTGATCCCGCCCGGGAGGGCGCGCTGCGTGTATCTGAAGTCGCTCACGCTCGAGAACTTCCGCTGCTATGAGCGCGCGCGGTTCGAGTTGCCGCCGGGGCTGACGGTGATCCTGGGGCCCAACGCCTCAGGCAAGACCACCATCCTGGAGGCGGTCTACCTGCTGGCGACGACGACCTCGCCGCGCACGACCAATGCGCGGGCGCTCATCCGCCACGGCGAGAGCTGGGGGCGCGTGACCGGGGTCTTCGAACGCGAGGGCCGCGAGCTGACCATCCGCGTGCTGCTGGGCGATCCGGCGGGCGGGCGGTCGGGCGAGAAGACCGTCGAGGTCGATGGCCGTCAGGTGGACAGCGCGCGGGAGGCCATCGGGCGCGTGCAGGCGGTGCTGTTCTGGGTGGGCGAGCTGCAGGTGGTCAAGGGCTCGCCGGGCGACCGCCGGCGCTTCATGAATGCGGCCATCGGGCAGATGAACGCCCGCTACCTCGATGACCTGGCGCGCTACCGCCGCGCGCTGCGCCAGCGCAACGAGGTGCTCAAATCGATGGCCCATCGCGGCGGCGACGGGCGCATGCTCGCCCCGTGGACCCACGCGCTGGTCGAGGCCGGCGCGCCCATGACCGAGGACCGCGGGGCCTTCGTGGCGGCGCTGGCGGCCGAGGCCGGACCGCTGCACACGCGCCTGGGCGCGGGCGCCGAGGAGCTGACGGTCCGCTACGAGCCATCGGTGACCGCCGAAGATGGCGCTGAGATCGCGGATGCCTTCTACGCGCGGCTGGAGGCCACGCACGGGCGCGAGGTCGAGCGCGGCTCGACGCAGGTGGGGCCGCATCGCGATGACATCGCGCTGCAGATCGACGGCGTGGATGTGCGCCGCTTCGGCTCCCAGGGCCAGCAGCGCACCGCGGCCCTGGCGCTCAAGCTTGCACAGGCGCGGGTCGCGGGACGGCGCACGGCGACCGAGCCGATCCTGCTGCTGGACGACTGCCTGTCGGAGCTGGACCCGGAGCGGGGCGCGGCGATGCTCGACCTGAGCCGCGACCGTGAGCAGATGATCGTGACCAGCGCATGCTGCCCGGAGCACCTGGCGCAACGGCTGGCGGGCGCGCACCTGATCGACACCACCGGCCACGCGGCGTCCTCCGCACCGTGCGAGGGCGACGAGGCGTCGGAGGCGTAGGGGGCGCACCTGAGTGCCGCATGCCGTCGCGGTTGGGGGAAGCACACGCGGCCTTGGTCCGCGCAACGACGCCGTGGTCGTGCCGTGGAGAGGATGCACGAGGTGCGCCTGCGCCCGCAAGCGCAACGAGGCCGCCCCGGACACGCTCGTTGCTGTTGACGTCTGCTCGTAGCCCGTCGCTCGCAGCCGGCAGCTACCATGGACAATCGCCGGTCCCGCGAATCGGTTCCAATCGGCAGCGCCATCGACGCGTTGCTGGCCAGCCGCGGGCTCCTCGAGGGGTCGCGCGAGGGCCTGTGCGTCTTCGTCTGGCGCGAGGTCGCCGGCGAGTGGTACGCGCAGCACACCTACGTGACCAGTGTGCGCGATGGCGTGCTCAACGTGCGTTGCGACTCGGCGCCGCGCGCCCAGCAGCTCCAGCTTGACGCGCCGGCGATTATCGCGCGGCTCAACGAGCGCCTCGGCGAGGGCTTCGTGCGCGAGATTCGCCCCAGCAGCGCCGGCATCGGACCCCGCCGCGACCAGGTCGCCGCCGAGCCCGAGCAGCCCGAGTGGCCCACGCCGGAGGAGCTGGCGCAGATCCCGGTGCCGCCGGAGGTGGCGCGCGAGATCCTCGAGTGCCTGAGCGACCTGGATGGGCCGGTGCGGCATCGGCTCGAGGAGATCATGCTGCTGCAGGCCCGTGTGCGCGCGTGGCAGCGCGAGCATGGCTGGCGCGAGTGCCCCACCTGCGGGGCGATGCACCGGCGCTACGTAGACCACTGCCTGGAATGCCGCCCGCCGGCGCGCCCGACCAACGCCGGCGGCGAGGAGGGCCTGAGCGCCTTCTTCGAGTGACGGCAGGCAATCGTGTGGGACCTGCAGCCTGCGCCCCTGCCCGCCGCGCGTGTCGCCAGGCATGCTTCTGTGGCGTCGCCGTTCGTGTTGGCCGTTGCCGTCCGCCGTTGCTGTGAGCTTGTGACCGGTGACTGATGGACGGCAACCGCCGTTCGCCGGTAGCTGACAGCCGATAGACGATGGCTGATAGCTGCTCCGGAAGCGAGGTGCCCCCCATGGCTCGGCCCTACGAAGGCAAACTCGAGAAGCTCGACGACCACCGCTGGCGCATCCCGCGCGACCCCGACCTGGGCATGCGCACCGACGGGATCGTCTGGGCCGACGACGTGCTCATCGAGGACCTGCGCACCGACGCCGCGCTCACCCAGGTGCAGAACGTCGCCTGCATGCCCGGCATCGTCGGCTGCGCGATGGCCATGCCCGACTGCCACTACGGCTACGGCTTCCCCATCGGCGGCGTGGCCGCCTTCGACGTGGACGAGGGCGTTATCTCGCCCGGGGGCGTCGGCTATGACATCAACTGCGGTGTGCGCCTGCTGCGCACCGACCTCGAGGAGCAGGACGTGCGCCCGCGGCTCGACGCGCTGAGCGACCACCTCTTCCGTGAGATCCCGGCCGGGGTGGGCGAGAAGGGCAAGGTGCGCCTCGACGAGCGCGAGCTGCGCCGGGTGCTCGAGCAGGGCGCGGGCTGGGCGGTCGCGCAGGGCTACGGTGAGCCCGGCGACCTCGAGGCCACCGAGGAACATGGCTGCCTGGAGGGCGCCGACCCGGACGCGCTCTCCGAGCGCGCGCTCAAGCGCGGGCGGCCCCAGCTCGGCACTGTGGGCAGCGGCAACCACTTCCTCGAGATCCAGCGCGTGGACGAGATCTGCCACGCCGAGGCGGCGGCACGCGCAGGCATCGAGGCCGAGGGCCAGGTGATGATCATGGTGCACACCGGCTCGCGCGGCCTGGGCTACCAGGTGTGCGACGATTCGCTCAAGCCGATGCAACGGGCGGCGGAGAAGTACGGCATCGACCTGCCCGACCGCCAGCTCGCCTGCGCGCCGGTTGACTCGCATGAGGGACGGCGGTACTATGCCGGGATGGCGGCGGCGGCCAACTACGGCTGGGCCAACCGCCAGATCATCACACACTGGATCCGCCAGGCCTTCGAGCGCGTGCTGGGCATGGGCGCGGCCAGGCTCGGCCTGCAGCTCATCTACGACGTCGCCCACAACGTGGCGAAGTTCGAGGACCACGAGGTCGATGGCGAGCGCCGGCGGCTGTGCGTGCACCGTAAAGGCGCCACGCGCGCCTTCGGGCCGGGGCGCGAGGAGGTGCCGGCCCGCTGGCGCGACCTGGGCCAGCCGGTGATCATCCCCGGTGACATGGGCACGGCCTCGTGGCTGCTGCTGGGGACGGAGGCGGCGATGGCGCTGACCTTCGGCTCCACCTGCCACGGCGCCGGGCGGGTCATGTCGCGCACGGCCGCGACCAAGGCCC
>JALGUJ010000003.1 GCA_029820945.1 Candidatus Zipacnadia bacterium
AGCGTGAAGCCAGCGCCAAATCCCAGGTACGACGGACGCAGGGCCTCAGGGGCGATGTCCATCAGGTAGTTGGTGTACCCGATCATCAGACTCGCCATAAACATCCCGGCTCCGACAAAGGCCAACCCGAGGACGGCCACTTGCAGATTGACCTGCCCGCCCGCAACCTGCAGGGGAACATCCCAGTCGCCATATGCCGCGACGGTCGCAACGGCGGTGGCGAGAAGGACGGACGAGACCGCCATCAGGACGGCGTTGCGGTTGCCGACCCGATCGGAGACCTGCCCGACCAGCGCCGATCCGGCGAACTCCGCGGCGACCTGCAACCCCAGGAAGGTCGCGGCCACCTGGTCGGAGAGTCCCCAGACCTCCGTCGCGAAAACGATGAAGAAGGGCCGCACGGCCGCAGCCAGGCCCATCAGAAGCCGCACGCGGATCAGCCGGCGATAGCTGCGGTCCCTGTGAACGATCCGCCATCCGCGTGCCAGATGCTGCCGCCAGCTCAGCCGGTGGCGGGAGGAGCGCGAGCGCGCCTCCCTCACCTGTGCGAACAAGATCCAGCCGACCGCAGCACCCAGCACGGACACGCCGAAGAGCACACCGAAGTTGCGGGGGAAGTCGAAGGGACTGTCCGGCCCGATCATGTAGCCCACGAAGGGGGTCACCAGGACGAGCACGATGGCGAGCGCGCCCATGCGCCGCCACATCTGGAGGCTGCCCCGCCGGGTGGTGGGTATGGACTTCGCGAGTACGTCGTTGAAGGTGAGCCAGGCGAGCGCGCCGCCCGCCGAGTGCCCCATCAGGCCTACGACGACGACGGCAAGGACCAGAGTATCGGGCATCGCCCCGCCCCACCACAGGGCAATCGCGATGCAACCCAGCATGCTGCCGCGTATCAGCGCCGACAGCATGTAGACCGGCTTCTTGTACTCGCGCGTGTCCAGGGTGCGGGCGGCCACCACCTGCACGAAGGTCCGCACGACCATCCCCAGGCCTATCACCAGGCCGACCACCCACGCCGCGTCCGACAGCTTGTGCACCAGCAGTGGGATGATGGTCCCCTGGTCGGCCATGCGAGACGCGGACATCGCCATGACGCCGTTGGCGATCGCCAGGCGGTAAGTGCGGACATTGAGTGGGACGAGCATGTCGCTGCCGTGGTTGTGGCGCTCATCCGACACGGTTTCGGTGCATCCTCTCGTTCAGCGAAGGGGGCGGCCGCGGGCGCGCCACGATCAGGATTAGGCGTGCAGACCCGGTCTCCTTCATTGCGCCCGGCGCGACACCTCTGTGCCGTCTCGTTGTAGTCCAGATTCGTCTGCTCAGTACTCGGCGACTGACTCAATACTCCAGGGGAGAGAACTGGTCACCGCACCATAGCGGAAACCAGGCGTAGCGCCAGGTCCTGGTCCCATGCGTAACGAGCACGTTCCGGTGCATCGAGCAGGTGCCCGCCGTCGAGCCTCGCACGGCCTTCCCCGACGCCCTGTGGCTTTGGGAAGCACGCGCGGAGGACTGCTGGGAGCCGCGAGGAAATGGCTGCCGCCGCTTGACTGAAGCCACCCCGCAAAGGAGCTCTCCGCATGAATCTGGTGCTGATCTGTTCGGACACATTCCGCTGGGACTACCTGGGTTGCTACGGCAACGAGTGGATAGAGACGCCGAACCTCGACGCGCTGGCGAGTGAGTCGGCGCTCTACGAGCAGGCCTTCGCCGAGGGCCTGCCAACCCTGCCCGCCCGCCGGGTGATGGTCACCGGCCGGCGCATCATCCCCTTCGAGTACCACCCCCAGCACAGCGACAAGGTGACCGTGCCCGGGTGGCACCCGCTGTACCTGCAGGATGTGACGCTGGCCGAGCGGCTGCTGGCCAGTGGCTACGCGACCTGCATGGTCACCGATGTCTACCACATGATGAAGCCGGACAAGAACTTCCACCGGGGCATGGAGTACTGGTACTGGGTGCGTGGCGTGGAGGACGACAGGTACAACTGGCGCGACCCCGAGCGCGTCAAGGACGTCTGGCCGACTGTCGCGAGCTGGGGTCAGAAGCTGGACGACCCGCGCCACTGGCTGGTGCAGCACATCAACGGCCGCGTGCAGTGGCAGGACGAGCGCGACAGCTTCGCCGGTCGCGTCATGACCAGGGCGAGCGAGTGGGTGCGCGGCTTCCGGGGCGACTACCCCTTCTTCATGTGGATCGACATGTTCGATCCCCACGAGCCGTGGGATCCGCCGATGGAGTACGGGAAGCGGTACGACCCGAACTTCGATCCCTACAAGTCGGCCTTCCCGCCCGGGACCAGGGCGGATATGAGCGAGGAGGACTTCCGCACCATCAGGGCCGGCTACGCGGGCGAGTGCACGCTGGTTGACGCCTGGGTGGGCAGGTTCCTCGATGTGCTGGCGGAAGAGGACCTGCTCGAGGAGACCATCATCGTCTTCACCTCGGACCACGGCTGCATGATGGGTGAGCAGGACGAGATCCACAAGGGCAGCACGCGGATACGGAACCAGGTGACGCAGGTTCCGCTGCTGATCCGCCACCCGTCGGGCGAGGCAGCCGGCGCGCGGGTGAAGGGCTTCGTGCAGCACCAGGACATCATGCCCACGGTGCTGTCGATGATGGGCGAGGAGGTGCCGGAGCGCTGTAACGGCGAGAACATCTGGCCGCTGGCGGTGGAAGGGCGCGACAGCGAGCGCGAGCAGATCATCAGCGCCTTCGGCTGGCACGCGTCGGTGCGGAACCAGGCATGGAACTACATCGCGCCCTGGGCCCAGCCGCCTGAGAGCCGGGGCGGCGGTCGCACGGAGCTGTACAACCTGCAGGAGGATCCCGAGGAACTGCACGACGTGATCGAGGACCACCCCGAGGTCGCGGAGGAGATGCAGCAGTGGATGGACGACTACATGGCAGAGCACCGGGCGGAGACGACTGGGGATCTCGGGCCCGGTCAAACCGGCCCGCCGCACGACCAGGCCTACATCTGAGGCGACGCGGGCACGGGCAGCTCGACGTCGGCCATGATGATCTCGGGCTCGGTCGCGGTGCGCGCGCGGGCCAGTATGCCGACGCCCTCGGGCTGCGCCGGATCGGGCGAGAGAATCCAGCTCTGGCCCTGGAAGGGGAGACCGGCCAGCGACCCGACGGCGAAGGGCTCCACGCCCGGGACCCCAAGCTCGCGCACACGTGCGTAGAGGCCCTCCTTGCGCTCCGCGAGCACATCGTCGGTCCAGATCTCCGGGTTGGCCGAGGGCACGAGCAGCACCTGGGCGCCCTGGGCCACGAGACGCGCCGTCAGCTCCGCGTCCCAGGCGTCGAAACACACCAGGGGACCGATGACGCCCAGCGGCGTCTCCCACACGGTCAACTCCTCGCGGCGACCGGGCGTCAGGTGCAGCCCATCCTGGGCCTCCAGTGGGATCAGGTTCACCTTGTCCGCGGTACCGAGCACCCCGCCATCGGGGCCGAAGAGGTGGAATGTGTTGTACACGGCCTCGTCGCCCGCCCCCTCATGTGGCAGCAGGATGCTGCCGGCGGCGATGTGGACCCCATGGGCCGCGGCGAGGTCCGAGAAGGTGTCCACGTAGGCCTCCCTCATGCGGGCCGCCGCGGACAGCAGCAGCGCGCGCGGCGGCGACAACGACGGACGGAATAGCCCCCGCAGGAGTGCGCCTGGGTGGTAGACGGAAACGAGGGCCACCACCTGTCTCAGGGACCTGCCATGCACCGCAAGCGGCGCTCCCAGCGCCACCAGGCCGGTGCCGACGTCCTCGGGGAACACGATCAGGTCGGGCTCGTGGCGCATGGCCCGTGCGACGGCGTCCGCAATCTGGCGGCGGAAGGGCTCCAGCTCCGTGTAGAAGTGAATGGATGTTTGAACGGCTGCAATCTTGGCGATCATGTTGACGGTACGGTCGACTCAAGCGGACAGGATTGTGCCCGTGTCCTCACCTTCGCGGGGGCAACGGCGAGACCCTCCAAGTGGCGGACTCACGTCATCTGCGCAATAGGCTGAAGTTCTGCCACAATGTGACGATAAGTCTACTGGGGTGTATTGACAACAGTCAATAGCAAGGGTAACATCGGCATGAGGGCTATTGGGGACGGCTTGCACAAACGATTGCGTCCGCACAAGTGCGCTGAGGACAGCCTGGGTGGATCCAAGTGACACCGTACATGCACGGCCCCGTGGCCAGCAGCGCTCATCACCTGCTTAACGTCATCGACTTCGTTTGTCTCGGCGCAGGTGCTTACCTTCTGTTGGTCTTCTTCGAGAAGGGGCGTCGCCTCGGCCACCTCCTGATCGCCATGGGCCTTGCGGTGCTGGCCCTGCGCCTGGTGACCGAGCAGATGTTCATGGGTCAGCAGGAGCTGCGGTTCGCTGCCCTGACCCTCTCACTGGCGGTCGCGGCCTTCATCATCTCGTGGGGCACGGTCGCCCTGGTTGACCGCGGGCGCCCGGTGGCCGGGGCAGAGGCGGTGCCCAAGTCCCTTGTGGTTGTTGCGGGGACGATCGCCATCCTCGGTACGGTCACCGTGTGGGCGCTGCCCTTCTGGGATCCGCTCCGAGAGCTTGCGAGGTCCGCGTCCTCGGATAGCGCCTTCTTGACCTTTGAGAAGGGACTGCAGGTGGCGGCGGCCGTTGCGCTGCTGGCGTGCGCCTGGATAACCTGGGAGCGGCAGACCGCCGGTCCCGCGCTGTCGCGGATGCTGGGGGCGGCCTATTCCTGCTGGGCCGTGGCGGCCATCCTGGGCCTCACCCCGCTGCTCTCCCACGAGGGTGGCCCCTGGCTGCAGCGCGGGATTCAGGTGCTCGGCAGCCTCTTCCTGGGCAATGCGGTGACGGTCTACGCCTACCGCTCTGAGCGGGTGGCTGCGCAGCGCCAGAAGCGGCTGGCCCTGATCGATCAGGTGGTGAGCGCGGCGATCGCGGCGCCGCGTCTCGAGCCGATGATTGTCGCGGCCACCGACGCGGTCCGCCGGCTGCTCGAGGCGCACGCGGTCGTCGCGTATCTCGTCAATGGTGAGCGCACCGGGCTCGCCAAGGCGTGCGAGGCGGGCGCCGAGACAGTGCTTCCCGAGCACCTCGGGATGGCGGACGATCACCCGATCATCCACGCCCTCATTAGCCAGGAGCCCGTCACTCTCGACATCGACGCGGGCGACCGCAGCCACGCAAGTGGAGCTTACCCCGGCGTGGCGGCCCCCCTGAGCAGCCTCGACGCGCCCGTTGGCGTCCTCGTGGTGGTCATGCCGCGAGAGGAGCAGGTCAGGGAGGAAGACACCGAGACGCTGGGCAGGGCTGCGGCGCACTTGGGCATCATGGTGCAGCAGATGATGCTCCTCGAGGGCGTGCGCGAGGCGCGCGACCGATGGCAGCAGACATTCGACAGCATCGCGGAGCTGGTAACGGTCCACGACGTGGACGGGCGCATCGTCGCGGCAAACATGGCCGTCCAGGAGTTCGCCGGGCTCAGCGAGGAGCAGATGGTGGGGGAGCAGCTCTGCGACCTGTTCGGGCCGGAGTACGCCGACCAGCAGGAGATGCTGACGAAGTGCATCCGCACCGGGGCGTCTCCGGGGACGAGCGTGCGCCAGACGCGGGGCCGCACGCATCAGGTGCAGGTCTCACTCCTGCGGGACGATACGGGCGCGGTCTACGGCTGCGTGCGAGTAGCGCGCGATATCACCTCCAGATGGCGGGCCGAAGAGCGGCTCGCCCAGTCCGAGCGACGCTACCGTGAGCTGGCCGAGAACGCGCACGATATTATCTTCACGCACGACCTCGAAGGCAACTTCCTGTATGTGAACCGTGCGGCCGTGCAGGTGTTGGGGTACAGCAAAGAGCAGTTCTCGCGCCTCCGCATCTGGGACATCATCGCCCCCGAGTCCATCGCGGGCGCGCGGTCGTACGTGGAGAACCTGATCGACGGCCGCGCCCAGGACGACCATGTCGAGCTGCGCATGATGTGCGCCGACGGTCGGGTCGCCATCGTCCAGCTCCGTGGGAACCTGCTGCGCCGCGGCGGCGAGCACCAGGTGATCCACGGGACCGCCCGAGACGTCACCGCCGAGACGCAGCTCACCGCCCAGCTCATGCAGGCCGATCGACTGGCCTCCGTGGGCACGCTCATCGCCGGCATCGCGCATGACCTCAACAACCCGCTCACAACGATCAGCGGTTACGCGGACCTGCTCAAGATGGATCTGCAACAGACCGAGCACGGTGAGTTCGCCGCGAGGATTACGGAGGAGGCGGAGCGGTGCAGGGACGTGGCGAGGAATCTGCTCAACTTCGCGCGGCAGACCGATGAGCCGATGCTGACCTTCGACCTCAACGCGCTCATCCGCGGCGTCTGTGACCTGCGAGCCTATGACCTGCGTGCCGCTCACATCCAGGTGGAGCAGGACCTCCAGCCGCTCCCGCAGATCGTCGCGGACTACGGGCAGATCCAGCAGGTCGTCTACAACCTGGTTGATAACGCCTACTACGCGATGCAGCAGCAGGGGGGTGGAGTCCTGACCGTCGCGACGGAGGCCGATGGTGATCAGGTCCGACTCCGAGTGTCAGACACAGGGCCGGGGCTGGCCGAGGATGTGCGGGATCGCATCTTCGAGCCGTTCTTCACGACCAAGCCCCGCGGGGAGGGAACCGGCCTGGGTCTGAGCATCTGCCGGCGCATCCTGACGGACCACGGTGGGGAGATAGAAGCCACCAGCGGTCCAGAGGGGGGCTGCAGCTTCACGGTCTCCCTGCCCGTGGGCGAGGCCACGCCGGGACACGAGCGTGAGGAGCCACCCGCTGCGGCCTCGACCCCGCAGCGCGCTCGCGTGCTCTTCATCGACGACGAGCGGGCCCTGGGCTCGCTCGTGACGGAGTACCTGGGACGCCGGGGGCACGAGGTGGCCGTGACTGAAAGCGCTGAGGCCGGCCTGGAGATGGCACTGGCCGACAGCTACGACGTGATCATCTGCGACATGCGGCTGCCGGGCATGAGCGGCGAGGACTTCTGCGTCAAGCTCCTCGAGCAACGGCCGACCGCCGCCGATCGGATACTCGTCGCAACCGGCGACCTGCTCAGCCCGCAGACCCAGGCCTTCTTCGATCGCACGGGCCTGCCGCACATCCACAAGCCCTTCCAGCTCCAGGACCTGGAGAGGATCATCGCCGACGTGATGGCGGGCCGACGCGTGCGTTCGGGCTCGTAGTCGGCGGCGCGGCCCCCCACGCCAGCGGGCTCAGTCACCGACGCTGAAGTTGACCGTCTGCTCGTTCACCACCACGTCGCCGGCCCCCAGCAGTCGGGCGGTCACCGAGTAGCTGTCGGCAATGCCGATAAGCAAGACCCTCAGATTCACCTCATTGCCGGCCTGCCACGTCCCGTCGTTCGCGGCCACGGCCGTGCCCTCCGCCAACTGGCCGGAGAGGAAGGCCTCCCGGTACCGGACCAGCCAGTGCACTCGCGATCCTGCCGGCGCGGTGCCTGCCGGCGTGATGCGCTCGGCCGTCCGCGCCCCCTGCGCGGGCGTGGTAATGGCGAACGGGATCTCGGCCGGCGGCCGGATAGTGAGCCGCTGGGGGATCTGCGCATCGTGCACGGTGCCGTCCGCGGCGGTGAAGTGAAGGGTGACGAGGACGTTTTCGGCCCGGTCGCCCTGCTGGACGGTGTAGCTGCCCACGTAGGTAGTGGTGTCCGGCTGACGCTGCATCGGGACGCCTCGCCGCACGTCGCCGATGTCGAAGCTGGCGCCCTGGCCGGCCTCGGCGACGGTCATGGTGACCGTCAGCTCATCGCCGGGGACGAGCGGTGCCTGTGCGCTGTGCTGCCCGGTGAGGATGCCGCCGGCGGCCTGCGCCTGAGTCGTGAACTGCCACGTCTGCGTGGCACGATTGCCGGCCAGGTCATACACCTCAACGGTGACGCTGTGCACGCCCCGGGCCAGCTCGTCAGGGCGGTAGGTAATCTGGGTGGCCGTGACCTGCGCATCGGCCGTCACGTCGCGGCCGTCGAAGGTCATCGTCACCCTTGACCGGTCGATGCCCGCCGGCCCGCGGTCCGCGTAGCGGGCGTTCACGGTGGGCCGCGCCGCAGTGACGGTCGCGTTGCGCGCGGGCAGCATCTCCTCGATGCTCGGGGCCGCCGTGTCCACGGTGACGGGCGTATTGCTGTCAACGGCATCGGACTGCGCCCCGCCGGCTTCCAGCCGGGCGGTGAGGTGGCGTCCGGCGATCTCCATGCCGTTGGGCACGGTGAACGACGTGGTGTAGACCCCCGGCTGGACCTCCGGGAGGGCGGCGGTGAGGCCTGTGTCCGCAAGGGCGACGTTGGCCCGGGCGCCGGCGCTCCCCAGGACCGTCAACTCCATCGTCTCGCCGGCCGCCAGGGGTCCGTCATAGCGCGGGATTACGAAGGCGGCGATGGTCGGCCGGTCGGAGGCCGGCGGCTGAGTGTTGCCCGGCCGCTGTGAGAGGATGCCCCAGACCTCGTTGGTGCTCGGGTTCAGGCGCAGGATGGCGGCCTCGCCCACCACGCCGAGCAGATGCAGCACCCCGCCGTCGGAGCCGTAGGCCCGAATGCCCGCGCCCACGCCGAAGGTCTGGCCGGTGTCGAGGGTCAGTTGGTTGCCGGAAACGGCCGTCACCGTGCCCAGCGCCTGGGCGTAGCCGGCACGCACCGTCTGCGCCAGGCCATCCGGGTCGAGCCCGAGGTCGAGAAGGTCGCCGGGTTCGAGGTCCGAGGGCGCGACGCCACTGGGAGTGGCGTCCCGGCGCCCGCGGGTGAAACGGGCGTCCCGCGCGGCCTGCACCTGCTGGAGTGCGACCTCGCCGATCGGCCGCACCAGAAGCGTGTCGCCCTCGACGTCCAGGAATGTGGCGGCCACGTGTCTCAGCTCCACGGGAGGCTCGGGAGATGTGAGCACGAGGCTCAGGGCCTCCCTGTCCCAGTTCACGTGGAAACCAAGACGTCTGGCGGTCTCCGGGCCGGGCACGTAGGGCACGCCGTTGAGCGTCTGCACGGCCCATGGCGCGTTCTCGCGCTCCCCGTTAACCAGCACCCAGCCGCGGTCACGGACCATCTGAATCGTTGCGCCGCGGAACCTGACGTCCAACTGCAGCGTATCATCGGACCACGTGACGTCCGCGCCCAGCGCGCGGAGGAACGACTCCGCTGGCAGCATCGGGAAGACCATGTCAACCATGAGGATCGGCCCGTCAAAGGCCATGGGCTCCCCATCAAGCGTAACCTCCACGTTGCGGACGTTGGGCTGGCCGAAGCAGGCGGTGATCGAGAAGGTGAGGACGGACACGATCAGTGCGCCTCTCGCGCGTGCCATTCTGCGGCCACCTCCATCTGCGCACGAACGACTCGTGCTCTTCACGCATATGCCCTTCGCCGCCGCCCATGCGCGAACCTGCATGGGGCCCCGGACACGGCGCTGCGGTTGACGGTGATGGGCGCGGGTGGTAAGCTTTTCCGGCGTTGCCGCGCCACCCTGGTGCCGAACACCCGCCGAGCTGGGGGTCGCACACCGTGCCATCGCTCACCACCGAGTTCATCGGGCTCTCGCTGCGAAGCCCGATGATTGCCGGCTCAGCAGCCATCACCAAGGACCTCGAACAGATGCGGCGAGCCGAGGACGCCGGCGCGGGCGCCGTCGTCATGAAGGGCTTCTCCGACATCGTTGAGATGCGGACCTCACCCGCCCCCCGGTACCGCATCATCGAGCACGAGCTCGCCGCTCGCGACGCATTCACCTTCTACTCCTACGAGCAGGCCAGCGCCTTCGACGCGCACGAGTACGCCGAGGAGGTGGCGCGCGCCGTCGAGGCGCTCTCCATCCCCGTCATCGCGAACATCGACTGCCAGACGCTCGAGAGCTGGCTCGAGACCACAGCGATCATCGCCGAGGCCGGGCCCGCCGCGCTCGAGATTAACGTCTCCTGCCCGCACGGCTCGATCGCGTTCAGCGGCCAGGACGTGGAGCGACGCATCCTCGAGGTCGTGGCGGCGGTGCGGAAGCAGATCTCGCTCCCGCTCGTGGTGAAGCTGACGCCGCAGCTCACGTCACCGATGAGCTTCGTCGCGGCCATCGAGGAGATCGGCGTCGAGGCCGTGACCATGTTCAATCGCTTCACGGGCCTGGAGGTGAACGTCGAGTCCGGACGGCCGGTCATGCATGGGGGCTATGCCGGCCACGGCGGGCCATGGTCGCGCAACTTCGTGCTGCGCTGGGTGAGCGCCATCGCGCCCACGACCTCGCTGCAGATCAGCGCCAGCGGAGGCGTCTCAGAGCCTGAGCACGCGCTCGCCTACGTGTTGGGCGGCGCGGACACCGTCCAGGTCTGCACCGGCATCTACATGGAGGGCTGGGACATCCTCACGCGGCTCAACGCTCAGCTCCTCGAGTTCATGGTGCAGCAGGGGGTCGAGACGCTCGACGAGATCCGCGGGAGCCTCACCGACCGCATCGTCGCGCTGGAGGACGTGGACCGCCGGCACCTGATTGTGGCGGAGATCCAGCCCCGGGGCACGCCGCCCTGCCGGTGGGAGTGCCCGATCAACGAGGATGTGCAGGGCTACCTCGACCTCATTGCCCAGGGGAAGTATGACCACGCCCTGCGGCTGATCAAGCAGAACCACCCGTTTCCAGGGGTGCTGGGTCGATGCTGCCACCACCCATGCGAGACGGCCTGCACGCGTAGCGAGGTGGATGACCCGATCGCGATCGCCGCGCTGAAGCGCTTCGCGGCGGACCACGGCGGCCGCTACCTGCCGGAGACACCGGCACCGCCCGCCTGGGAAGACGAGCGGGTCGCCATCGTCGGCGCCGGTCCCGGCGGACTCACGGCCGCGTACCGACTGGCGCTGATGGGCTACCGCTCCACGGTCTTCGAGCGACTACCGGTGCCAGGCGGCATGCTGTCCGTGGGGATCCCCGAGTATCGCCTGCCGCGCGCGGTGGTCGAGCATGAGATCGGGGAGATCGAGTCCCTGGGCGTAGAGATTCGGACCGGCGTGTCGATCGGCCAGGACCTCACTATCGACGACCTGCGGGAGCAGGGCTACTCGGCCGTGCTGCTGTGCGTCGGCGGGCACCGGCAGCGCAAGCTGGGTGTGCCGGGCGAGGACCTGGCGGGTGTCATCGATGGCGTGAGGCTCCTGCGCGAGCACAACCTCGGCGAGGACGTCGCGCTCGGCCCCCACGTAGTCATCATCGGCGGCGGCGACGTCGCGGTGGACAGCGCCCGGGTGGCCGCCAGGCTGACGGAGCGCGTGACCCTCGTCTACCGCCGGCGCTTCGAGGACATGCCGGCCCGCCGCGAGGAGGTCGAGGAGGCGCTGGAGGAGGGTGTGGAGCTGCTCGATCAGCTTCAGCCAACCGAGATCCTGGGAGAGGACGGGCGGGCGACGGCGGTGCGCTGCGTGCACACGCGGCCCACCGCGGCCGGCGTCGATGGGCGCGTGGGCTTCGGGCTGATCGAGGGCTCGACGGAGACCATCGACTGCGACACGGTGGTGGTCGCCATCGGCCAGCTTCCCGACATCGCATGGCTCAAGGCGTTGGGCCTCCATAAGTTGTGCTCGGGCGACAGAGTGGCGGCCGACCCCGAGACCGGTGCAACCTGCGAGGCGGATATCTTCGCCTGTGGTGACTGCGTCACCGGTCCTGGGCCGCTGGTCGAGGCGGTGGCGGCGGGAAAGCGAGCGGCCTTCACCATCGCCGCCTTCCTGCGCGGTGAGGAGATGGCGCCACCGGAGCCGGCGCTGGAGCCGGTCGAGCCCGAGGACGTGATCCGCGACAGCGAGCCGATCGTGCTGACGCGACGCCAGCGCATGTCCCGGCGGCCGGCTGAGCAACGCGTTCGCGACTTCGACGAGGTCGCGCTGGGCCTCCCCGAGGAGATCGCGCGGGCTGAGGCGCAGCGCTGCATGGACTGCGGGCGGTGCGGGAACTGCGGTGACTGCATGCGCGTCTGTCCGTGGCGAGCCATCGAGCGCGTCGATGATGTCATGCAGGTCGATCCGGAGGCGTGCGATAGCTGCGGCCTGTGCGTGCTGATCTGCGCCCAGAAGGCGATTGAGCTGGTGGATCGGGGGTAGCCCGGCCGCCGTCCGCCCATCAGGATCCCAGGGACTACCCCCGACGCGACAGCGCCCCCAATCCGTTCAGGAGGCCCGGAGGGGCTAGCCCGGCCACTCGCCGGAGAGGACCCGCTGCCAGCGGTGGACGGCGCGCTCCTGGAGTTCGGTCTGTATCGAGCCCGGACGCACGCGGCGAACCCGGTCGATGGCCTCCTCCGCCCCCATGCCCCTGCTGACCAGGTAGCAGGCGATCATGGTGCCGGTCCGCCCGAGCCCCGCGAGGCAGTGCGTCCCCACGCCGACGCCGCCGCGCACCGCCTGGTCGACGAACTCCACGTAGCGCTCGATCTGCTCGGTCTCCGGCGGCGTCATGTCCTCCACGGGCAGGTGCAGCACACGGAACCGCCGGGCCGCCGCCAGCTCACGCGGTAGCTCCTCCGTCAGCGACACGATGGCCCCGATGCCCTCCTCCGCGAGGAAGTCGAGATCGCGGAGGGCCAGAGCCGAGAAGGCCGCCAGCTCGCCCTCGATCACCCAGTCCACCTGGTAGGCCCAGGCACGGTCATTCGGCATCGGATTCGTGCTGCTCCTTGGAACGCCTGGCGGCCTCGGCTGCGAGCCCGTCGGCGCGCTGGTTCTCCTCGCGAGGCACGTGTACGCAGTCAAACTCGTCGAGCCTGGCAATGAGTTTGCTCGCCCGGCGATACAGGGGTCGGAGATGCCCGGCCTTGACGCGGTACTCTCCGGTGAGCTGTCTGACCACGAGCTGACTGTCCATACGCGCCTGCAGCCGGCGGACGCCCTGTCGCTGGGCCTCGTGCAGGCCCATGATGAGCGCTCGGTACTCGGCGACGTTGACGGTCGTGGGCGGGAGGGGCACCGAGCCCTCCGCGAGCGTTTGCCCGGTAACGGTCTCCAGCACAAAGCCTGCTCCGGCCGGACCGGGGTTGCCCAGCGACGCCCCGTCGGAGTAAAGCACCGCCTCGGCCACCTCGCCCGCCCGCGGCTGTCGCTCCAGCGAGACCTCCCGTGCGCCCTCGAAGCGCACCGTGCGACAGGCGCCGCGCAGAGGCTCCAGCCCCTCCGTGACCCGCGCGACGACGACTCCAGGCCGCCACCCCTGTGGCGTGAGCGGACGGCCCCGGTCGCCGTAGAAGACCGCCACCGTCGCGCCGGTGGCGCGCGGCTCGCCCCCCAGGTCCTCCTCATCGACCGGGGGCGGCAGCAGCAGCACCTCGCCCGGCGCGGGCCGGTCGGTCTCGTTCTCGACCGGGATCTGCCCGCCCCGCGGCTCGCCGTGGCGCTCGGGCACGTGGACGATGACGGCGGGGCCGGCGTAGATCGCGTGCACGGCTCTTCCCACGAAGGGCGTCGCGAGCAGCCCCCAGAGCAGGTCCGATGCCCCGGGGGCGGCATCGTCGCAGAGCCGGGCGCGGGCCTCAGTCTGCAGGTCGCGAAAGCTGATCCGGATCAGGCGGCTCATCGTCGGTCCCGACGAGGGGCTGCGGGGCCTCGGGAGCAGCGAACAGCGGCTGTGCCTCACCGCTCGCGGCGCGGGCGGCAAGCTGCGGCTCGCCGATGGCCTCAGCCATCATCGTCAGGTCGAAACCCTCCTTCCGCATGCGCAGGTCGTAGTAGATCAGCACGGTGCCCACGATCTGGATGGGCTGCAGCAGGAGTTGGGCGGCGGCGGACAGCGCGCTGAGCACCGCCTGCGTCACACCGAAGGGGATGCCCTGCACGAAGTACGCAGCCGCCTGGGCCGGCCACACGACGATGCCGGTGAGCATGACCACGAACAGCCACAGGAGCCCGAGTGAGACCAGTATGCGCCAGAAGTGCCCGCCTGTGAGCTCCCAGCTTCGTTGCAGCGCGTGGATCGGCCCCACCTCCTCGAGGACGACCGCGAGCGGACCGAAGAAGAGCTTGATCACAATGACCAACATCACGTGGACCATGACCAGCGCCACGATGACGCCGAGGACCACCGCCGCGACCGGCGCTGCATTGCCGCCGAGGGAGGCGGCGCCGGCAATGAGCAGCGCGGTCGGGATGGTCACTGCAGTCACGACCACGCCGACGACAAGGGCCGTGAACAGGGCGACGGCGATCAGGCTCGGCCAACGGCGCAGCGCGAAGGCGTAGGCGTCGGCCACCGAGGTCTCGGCGCCGAGGTAGTACTCGGCTACAGCCTTGGCGATGGCGGCCTGCACCAGGGGCATCGACAGCCAGAAGAGGATGACCAGGAGCCCGTAGGCGGCGAGGCCGACAACCCCGAAGCCCCGGTCCGGCAGCGGCCCGGTGACGTCCAGGCCCTGGAACACCAGCGCAGCGGCAACCACGTTCAGAACACCCAGAGGGACGTAGACCACCGCGCCGATGCGCACGATCCGCCCGAAGTACCGGGTGTACAGCCGCACGATGGCGTCCAGCAGGTCGGCCAGGTTCAGCGGCTTCAACTCGAATACCGCATCCCGTGCCTCGTCAGACATCTGCTAGTCACCCCCTGCGACCAACACATTCTCGCCCGCGCCGCAGATTCCTGTTCCGGCGGGCACAGACCCGTCCTCCTCGACGATGACGTGCCGCAGATCGCAGCCATTCCCGACGCACGCGCCAGGGAAGAGCATGGCCTGCGACACCGTGGCGCCGTCGCCCACCGAGGCCCCGGCCATGACGACCACGTTCGGGCCTATCCGCGCATTGCCCACGACCGCGTCGGGTCCGAGAAGTACCGGCGGAATGAGCTCGGCTCGCGGCCCAAGCCGGGCCTCCGGATGGAAGAGGAGCCCGGAGTGGGAGATGTGGCTGATGATCCGGGCGGAGACGGCCAGGGCGGTGCCGGGGCGCGCGACATCCGACCAGTAGCCCTCGACTACGCAGGACCTGATGGTCACGCCCTGTTCGAGCATGGTCTGGATCGCGGACGGCACCTCCAGCTCCCCACGTTCGGACATCTCCGTTTCGTCCAGTATGTCCAGGAGCTCGGGCCCGAACACGAAGAGACCCGCGTTGTTGAAGTTGGTGCTCGAGGTGCCACGCTCGGGCTTCTCGATGATGCGCGTGACGCGGCCGTGCTCGACGTAGACCGCCGCGCCCTCCCAGGGGTCATCGACCCGGTTGACGGAGAGGATCGCGTCCGGCTGCTCGACCCGGTAGAGGCGCATCAGGTTGCGGTAGTTGTCGGGCGGGATGATGATGTCTCCCCACCCGAGCACGAAGCGCTCGCGGCCGATGAAGTCGCGGGCGAGCAGCACCGCCGCGCCCGTGCCGCCATAGTGCTCCTGCCAGACGTAGTGGAGGCGGCAGCCCAGGCGCGTGCCGTCGCCGAGGCGCTCCTGGATCTGCTCGCCGAGGTGGCCGATAACCAGGCAGATGTCGCGCACGCCCGCCGAGGCCAGGCCGCCGACGATGTGCTCGATGATGGGCCTGCCCGCGACCGGGACCAGCGGCTTGGGCCGTCTGTGGGTGAGGGGGCGCATCCGCGTTCCCTCGCCGGCGGCGAGGATGACGGCCTTGAGGCTCATTGTCCGGTCACCTCCAGGTGGTTGCGGGCGGCGCGCCTGGCGATGCTGCCGCGCATCTGGCGCCAGGCCAGGTAGACCGCGGCGGCCACGGCGGCGAAGACGAGCGCGGCCATGATGTAGGGCTCGCGCAGGCCGAGCACGTCCGCGACGAAGCCACCTGAGAGCGGCCCGAGGAAGACACCGCTGCCGAGCACAGCCTCGTGGATGCCGGTTCGCGCGCCGCGGGAGACGGCCTGGCCCTCCAGGCTGTAGTAGAGGCTCGAGACGTATGTCACGCCCGCGCCCATGCCACCGAGGGCGAAGGCCGCGGCGAAGGACCACGGGGAGCGCGCGAAGTAGGCCAGCAGCCAGGCGCCGCCACCCGCTCCCAGGGCGACCATCAGCGGCCACAGACGGTACTGCCAGCCCGAGCGATTGCGCAAGTAGGCGAACATGGCGAGCTGCCCGGCGAGGAAGGTCGCCACCGTCGCGCCGATCGTGGACTGGTGCAGGCCCATCTCGGTGCCGAGCTTGGTGAAGACCACGATGTTGAGGCCCCGGCCGAACCAGCTCGCGAAGTTCGCGATCCAGGCCAGATGCAGGAAGCGCCGGGCCACGTCGCCGTCGGGGCGCTTGTGATCGCGCTCCTCGGGCGCCTCCTCTCCCCCACCCTCCACCTCATCGGGGATGGTCTGCAGCAGCACGAGCAGGCCGAGGACCAGGGCGGCGGCGATGGTGAAGGGAGCGCCCGTTCCCAGATGCCACGCGACGCCGGCCAGCACGGGGCCGCACATCAGCCCGACCGTCCAGGCGATGTTGAAGCCGCCGATGTTCTGGACCAGGCGCTCTCGGCCCCCCACCGTCACCTCTGACAGCCAGGCCTGCAGGGGCGGCCAGAACATGGCGATGGCCGAGCCCGAGAAGGGCAGAATGGCGAGAAGTTGCAGCGGTGAGCTCGCCTGCGTCATCGACAGCCAGGCGATGGCGCAGACCAGACAGCCGACGCTCACGAGCAGGCGCCGGCCCAGGTGATCGGAGAGACGCCCGGTGACGAGGCACAGGAGTGTGTAGGCGAGCGGACTGATAGTGCCCAGCCAGCCGAGGACGCTCGGGCGTGCCTGCAGATGGTTGCCGAGGAACTGCACGCCCATGCCCATCATGGCCACGGCCAGGTCCATGACGAGGGCCGCGATGAGGATGCGATGCACCGGGCTGAGCCGTGGAGCCGGATTTGGCCCGTCGGTCACGAGTCCGCTCCTTCGTCGCCCGACCGATCGCAGGGCAGGCAGAGCCCCTCGCGCATCCGCCGGTAGGCGAGAGCGGCAAGGTGCTCGAGGTTCTCGATATCCGCCGCGTTGTAGCGCACGAGCAGGTCGAGCGATTCGTCGCGGCCGTGGCAGTACTCCCGCCACAGGCGCACCGCATCCCAGCCATCCAGCCCGGCGACATCACCGGGACGGTCGATCCCGACCCTCGTCTCGATGGCCTTGAGGCCCCCGCGCAGCCCGATGCGGCGCAGCACGTGCATGAGGTCGAGATGCAACTGATCGAGCTGAAGGCCGGGGAAGCGGCGGCGGAGGAATGGCAGGTCGAAGCTGGAGCCGTTGAAGGTCACGATCATCGAGTACCCTGCGATGACCTCAGGGAACTCGTCGAGGTTGTCGCCAGCGATGAAGCTGGTGGTACGCGAGCCGTCGTAGAGGCCGACCACGGTGACCGTGTCCGCACCGCTGCAGCCGGTGGTCTCGATATCGAGGTAGGCGGTCCTGGGGCGGAAGTCGGCCCAGGCGCGCCACTGCTCGGAGCTGCTCAGAGCCCGAGCGAAGTGGCGGTGGTCGCCGCGACGGAGGCTGTGCAGTGACTCCTCGATCAGGCGGCATGTCTGGCCCCATCGCGCGGGCGAGAAGCCGCCGGGAGAATGGGCATTGAGGGCGCGAGGCCAGGTCAGGATCCCCTGCTCCCACAGCGAGCGCTCGGTGGCGGGGCCGATCCCGGGAAGATGAACGAAGGTGTGCTCGAGCATGGTCTCAGCCGAGCACCTCTCGGAGGGCATCGCAGACGCGCCTGGTGTCCTCGCGGGTGACCTGCACGTGCGTGACGAGGCGGATGGCGACGTCGCTGCGGCAGATTGCGAGGATGTCGTAATCGGCAAGGGCGCGACAGAGCGACGGGGCGTCGAGGTCCTCGCGGCGCACCTCCAGGTTGACCATGTTCGTCTGGACGGTCTCGAGATCGACGTCGATGCCGGGCAGCTCGGCGAGAGTCTCGCCGATCGTCCTGGCGTTCTCGTGGTCCTCGTGCAGGCGGCCGGGCGCGGTCTCCAGAGCCACGCGGGCGGCCGCTGCCATGACGCCCGCCTGGCGCATGGCGCCGCCCACCACGTTGCGCACGTGGCGCGCCCGCTCGATGAACTCCCGGCTGCCACAGATCATCGACCCCACCGGTGCGCCGAGGCTCTTGGAGAAGCAGAACTGCACGCTGTCCACGGGCGTCACGAGCTCGGCCGGCTCGACGCCCCGCGCCACCGCCGCGTTGAAGATGCGGGCGCCGTCGAGGTGCACCGGAATGCCATGGCCGTGGGCGACATCACACAGCGCGCGGGTCTGCTCGACGGTGAGCGCCACGCCGCCGGCCATGTTGTGCGTGTTCTCCAGCTCCAGAAGGCCGGTCGCGCCCCTGTGCACGTTGGAGCCGTCGGAGATGGCCGCCTCGACGGCCTCCGGGCTCATGACGCCGCGGTTGCCGGGGATGGTGCGCGGCAGCAGCCCGCAGATGGCCGAGATGCCGCCACCCTCCCACAGGTATACGTGGGCCAGGCGTTCGAGGATGACCTCCTGCCCCGGCTCGGTCAGGCTCTTGATGGCGACGAGGTTGCCCATGGTGCCGGAGACGACGAATAGGCCGGCCTCCTTGCCCAGGAGCTCGGCGCACATCTGCTCCAGACGACTGACTGTGGGGTCCTCACCGGCCTTGTCGTCGCCGACCTCAGCCTCGGCCATGGCGCGGCGCATCTCGTCGGTTGGGAGGGTCTTGGTGTCGCTGCGCAGGTCTATGGTATTGGTGCCAGGGATGGGCATTTGCACCGGGCCTCCTGGTGGCCGTCAACAGAGAAAACGGCCGCGGACGGTGCTCCGCGGCCGCACATTCGGCTCTCGCAGAACTATATCTTGCGCGGTCGCAGCCGCGCTCGTCTGACCAGGAACGCGACGAAGCGGTAGGTCGGATAGCCGACGAGACAGACGAGGAAGACGATGGCGTCCCAGCGCACGGCCTTCGCCGTGGCCTTTACCTCGTATTCCTCCTTATCCGCGGTGAAGCTCCACACGGCGTGGCGCCCGTCCACACTCGCGGCGGGGCTGGTGCTCTCTATCGTGCCCGGCATGGTCAGGCGGTACTCGAACTGAGTCACCGGTGCGGCGGCCCGCTCCCTCTCGTTGCCGAGGAAGTCAACCTTGATGGTCTCCTGCCAAGTGTAGTAAGTGACGAATGAGAGGGGTCGCCGGACGATGTCGTATGCGACCGCCTGCACGTCATGGCCCGCCGCGAGGTTGTGCTTCTGGGTGCTCCGGTAGACCTTCACGCTGTCGGTGGACATCTGCACGCCGTCGCCGTGGTAGCCGCGGGTCATTTCCCCCGCCCACTTGACCAGCTCCTCACGCAGCGAGCTGTCACCGGAGACCTGCACGCGGCGAACCCCCGAGAGGTCCCCGTACATCCTCGTGGTCACCACGACCTGGTCGGAGTTCAGCAGCAGGACGAAGGGAATCGTGATCAGCAGTGACGTTCGCGGTGCTCTCGTCACCATCCGTCCTCCTCCACGCTCAGAAGGTGACCTGCTCATCGTCCTCTTCGTCCGCGAACAGCTCCGGGTCGTCCGCCAGATCCGCTGTCTCCTCCTCCGCCGGCGGCCCCGCGTCCTCCGGCTCCTCGAACTCGATGTCGTCCACGAATGCAGTGGCGTCGGGCCACTGCTCCTGGGCGTCCGGAGCCTCGGAGTCTTGGTCGGCGAGCTCGGCGGCGGCCTCCTCGGCGGTCAACTCCTCCGCCGCGAGCGCTTCCTCCTCGGCAAGGGCCTCCTCATCGAGCAGCGCCTCCGCCGCCACGAGCTCCGCCACCGCGACCTCCTCCGCCGCGGCCTCCTCGGCGGCGCGCGCGCGCTTGGCGCGCACCTCCAGCAGCCAGGCGGTCACCATGCCGAGCAGGAAGAGCACCACGAAGACAACGGCCCTGGGCGCATCGAGGTAGAGGCCGAAGAAGTTGATGCGCAACGGCGCCCAATTGCCGATGATAAACATGACCAGGACGAGCGCCAGCAGAGTCCATCCGAAGGTGCGCCAGTCCGGTGCCGGCAGCCGGATCCTCTCCACCGCAGCGCGGCATCGCTCGATCGTCCTGGCCACGAGTCCCGGCTTGCGCGGCCCGGCCGTGCGTGCCCCTTCCTCGCGTTCGCCCGCCTCATGAGCGGCCGCCATCCGGTCCTTGAGCCCCGCATCCTCGTTCGCCACGAAGGCACTCCTCTCTCCAACGGGCCGTACAGGCATGCCGGAGCATTATAGGGCGGCGCCTTCGGCCGAGTCAAGCCAGTGCCCGCCGGGGGGCCATCCTCCGGTCGCGGGTGGCGGGCGAGGGCCAAGCAGCGATTCCCGAGAAGGGAGCCCCGGCGTCTGCGGTGAAACCCAGCGCGGTCCGGCAAGCAGTATGACTGGAGGCCCGACATGACGTCGCGAGAGCGGATGCTGGCGGCCTTTCGCATTGAGGAGACCGACCACTTCCCGATGTACGTGCGGGGAGTGCGAGTCTGGGACCAGCAGTGGTGCGAGAGCCGCCACGAGAGCTACCGGCCGGTCATCGAGGCCGTGCGCGAGCACGGTGACTACGAGGTGGGCTTCGGGCTGGGCGGCGGGCCGCTGCTGACCGCGCACCCAATCGAGAGCGAGAGCACGAGCGAGGACGTGGGCGACTGGATCATCCAGCGCACCACGATGCACACGCCCGCCGGCGACCTACACGCCGCGCGCAAGATCAGCACGCGCGGCCTCCCGGGCCTGCAGGTCGAGTACTTCGTCAAAACCCTGGAGGACCTCGACAGGCTGCTGTCGGTGCCTTACGAGCCCGTGCGCCCCGACCTGTCGCGCTTCTTCGAGCTGGATGAGGAGATCGGCGACGACGGGATCGTGATGTGCGCAATGCCCGTGCCGATCTACAGCCTGGCGCTGCTCACCGGCTCGGACCTGCTGGCGGTGTGGTCGCTCACCGAGCGGCAGAGGGTCAATGAGATGGTGGAGGTCTTCCTGGAGCGCACGCTGGACATGATCGACCACGCCATCGCCGGGGGCGTCGGACCGATCTTCTGCAGCCTGGGGGAGGAGTTCATGACGCCGCCGCTGGCGGGCCCGCGCGACTTCCGGGAGTTCGTGGTCGAGCCCGGCCGCCAGATCCGCGACCGCCTGCGCCAGGCCGGGATGCTCCGGCACATCCACTGCCACGGGCCACTCAACGACATCCTGGAGGAGTTCGTGGAGCTGGGCGCCAACTGCCTGCACCCCATCGAGGGGCCGCCGCTGGGCGACGTGCCCTTCGAGGACGCCAAGCGGCGTATCGGCGACCGCGTCTGCCTGGAGGGCAACATCCAGATCGGCGACCTCTACCACGATCCGACCGACGTTCTCGTCGAGAAGGTCAAGCGAACCATCGATGTCGGGGTCCCGGGCGGAGGGTTCATCCTCTGCCCCACCGCCTCACCCCACACCGCCGAGCTGACGCCGCAGACGGTGAAGAACTACGTCGCCATGGTTCAGACCGCGGCCGAGATGTGGTAGCCACCGCCGCCTATCGATCGCCCTCCCGGACCTCGATGCGCGGCGGGGCCCAGCGCACCTCCGGTCGGGGGCGGTTGAGCTCCTCCTCAGTGCGCAGGTCGAA
The DNA here is from genome assembly GCA_029820945.1 of Candidatus Zipacnadia bacterium. Taxonomy (GTDB): domain Bacteria; phylum Armatimonadota; class Zipacnadia; order Zipacnadales; family UBA5352; genus JALGUJ01. The sequence goes on from JALGUJ010000003.1 coordinate 21,518, forward strand.
CTCGGCCATCTGCTCCAGGCCATCCACGGAGAACTGGCGCAGCAGGTAGCCGCGCAGCGCGTAGATGAAGTCACCCTCGGCGCTGAACTGCAGGTGCACCGGCACCATGGCGGGGTCCGGGCGGCTGAGGGCCTCTCCCGGGCCGGCCTCACCGCCACGCTCCTCCTCAGCGCGGAGGTCAACCTGCGCCTGGAGCTGCAGGTCGTCGGCGGCGAGATACTGGTAGAGCATCCAGCCGCGGGCGACGTAGACGTAGTCGCCCACCACATGCATTTCGGCCGGGACCATCTCCGGACCGGGCGGGATGCGCCGGAACTGCCCCGCCCCGTCGCCGGCGATGGAGATGACGTAGCCCCTCGCGCCGGGGCGCTCGTGAGCCAGCTCCCGGAAGTGCCGGGCGCGCTCCCGCTCCAGTCGGGCCTGGTCGCCCTCCGGGCCCTCACCGGCCTCGGCCGGCTCGCGGTCGGCGTCGGCGGCCTCGGCCGGCTCGGCGTCACTCCAGGCGCCGCAGGCAAGTGCGCACACCAGCAGTGTGAGCATCAGCAGCCTCGTAGCACGGCAAGCCGTCAACATGCCACTCCTCTCCTTCGCGTCAGTCAACTATGTCGCGCAGATACGCGAGGTTGTAGTTACCCGCCTCCAGCGGGTCATCGGTCGGCGGGGTCTCCAGGATCAGCCAGCCGTCGTACCCGATGTCGCGCAGCGTGTCCACGCACAGCGGGATGTCCACGATTCCGTCACCGAGCAGGTCCGCCTCGCGGTCCTTGACGTGGACCACGCCGATTAGCTCGGCGAGGTACTCGATCTCGGCCACGGCATCATTGCCGAAGGCGCAGGCGTTGCCGATATCGTAGTAAGTGAGCACGTTCGGGCTGCTGACGCCGTCGGTCAGGCTCTTGAGGTCCTCGGCCGACTGGCCGCAGCCGCGGCCCACGTTCTCGAGGCAGAGGCTGACTCCCGCCTGCTCGGCCACGGGTGCGATGGCCCGCATCTCGCGGATCCAGCGCGCCTGGCACTCCTCGTAGCTGATCTCCTCCTCGGCCGGCGTGACGGGGACGAGGATCCACCGGGCCCCGAGGTCGGCCGCCGCCTCAATGCCGGCGGCTAGCAGATGGCGGGCGGTCTCGAGCAGCTCCTCCCCGCTGGCGGCGGGGCTGTACTGCCAGAGCGCGCCGATGCACAGCGACGGCACCTCGACCCCCGTCTTCTCCGAGAGCGCCCTGATGCGCTCCCGCCCCGCCTCCGACAGCACGAGCTCATCCTCGTACTCGGCGCGGATGTCGAGCTCCACGCCGTCGAAGCCTATCTGCGCGGCCTGCTCGAACAGCTCGTCCATCTCCGGGAAACCCATCGATCCGTTGCGAATGCCGATCTTCATACGGTCATCTCCTCATGCGACCCTTCATTGCGACGGCCCAGCGCCCACGCTTGCCGGGCGCCGGGCCGCGTGTCACGGATAGCCGTCCGGAACGCTACTTCGACAGGCCCACCGGCTCGCGGAAGCGATGGGCCAGATGGCGCAGATGCTCACCGAACGTCTCGGCGTCGGCGATGCCGCCGTGCTCCCACACACCGACGAGCCAGGCGTGATAGCGGTTCCGGTCCGACTTCAGCCGAACGACGTACGCGTCGTCCTCCTCGGGCAACACGTCCCAGGTCAGGAACCACTCGGGATCGAAGATGACGGCCAGGCCGGTCTGCCCGATGATGTCGGGCTGCTGGCCGATCAGCCCCAGGATGCCCTCTGACGCCGCGCCCAGGAAGACTTCCGGGTGAGGGATGCGGCGGACGCCCAGCCCGAAGGGGCCGCCTCCGGGACGGAGCTGATCGACCTCGAAGCGCGCGTCGATGAAGTCATGGTGCGCGTAGACGAAGTAGCGGATCACGGCATTGAAGACGCCACCCGGCGGTGCCTGCCAGCCCGCCACCGTCACCTCCAGGCCGGCGCGAACGGGGCCGTCGCACAGCTCGCGGTACTCGTACCCATCGTTCTCGCTGGCCAGAGGCCGGCTGTCGCCGATGATCGGCCCGCCGAGGCCCATGCTGCTCCCCACCAGCAGGTAGTCCACGGCGACGGGGTTGTCCTCGTGGTAGTTGACGCCCTCGAGGTCGTCAAGCGACAGGCGCCAGGCCTCGGGGCGCTTGCCGTAGAGGTCCCACTGCAGCGAGCCGGGCAAGCCGGCCGGGGCGTAGATGCCGTAGAGCCCGAACCCCATGCGGTCGGTGTCCAGGGCCGCGTAGCCGTCGTATCGCCAGCTCGTGCGCGCGTCGGCCCGGTCGCCTGAGCCGGACCACGACCGGGCTGCATCGACCCAGACCCGCAGGCTCTGCTCGGGCGCGAGATTGAGGATCATCACGAGCTCGTCGCCCACTCCGTCGCCGTCGAGGTCATCGATCTGAACGGGGATGACGGCGCCGCCGGGCAGCACTCCCTGGACCGTGCCGGGGGCCAGGGCCTGGCCGAGCAGGGAGGCGGGGCCTACGCAGATAGCGTTGGGCCGCGGTGCGTCGAGCGGATTGGCTGCGATCAGGGTCACGGGCTCCGTGCCCCCCGCCGCCGCGAGCGCGAGAATGCAGGCGAGGACGCTGCACGTCCTGATCATGCGAAGCCCCTCCCGGTAGGCACCGCTGCCGGCCCATTCGGCGACGACAAGGGTCGCGCCCTCGACCCCGAGGACGCAGATCCTCTCCGCCTCGTCGATGTGCTCGCCAGCGGGCGCCCGAGGTACAGAAGCAGGGCCGTGGCGACCACGAAGGCGGCCCACGGCGCCCACACCACGCCCGGCAGCAATGCGGACAGAAGGGCCGCCACGAAGCACCCACCTCCGACCCAGAGCATGAACAGCGTCCCTGAGAGCAGGTCGATGATCAGCGCGATTACGCCGGCGATGATCCAGATGCCGTAGGTCGCCATCTCCTTACCTCCCCGTAGTCCTCTGGCCTCAGAACGTCTTCAAGGTGGCATCCAGCCTGCCGATGAAGGCCAGCGAGTAGGCCTGAAAGAACACGCTGACCGGCAGCATCAGGCAATTGGCGATATACGAGACCACGGCCATGCCCAGCCCGACGACGATGACGGCGGGCACGGCCAGGTAGACCATGGAGCCGGACATCGATGCACCGAAGGCGCCCACCGCGGCGAAGAGGCCCCCCAGCGACAGGGCCGGCAGGATAAGCAGCAGCGCCGCCACCATGCCGACGATCCCCGCCACGAAGCCAGCGCCGATCGCCAGCAGCATCCTCAGCACGTAGAACAGCACGACCTCCCAGAACCTGCCGCGCCACGCCCGGCCCACCAGGCGCCAGCCCGCGAAGACCCCGCAGCCTCCGGCGTACATCGCCGGCACCAGCAAGTCCTCCGTGAGCGCCAGCAGAAGCGCGAATCCCAGCACCGCCACGAATCCTGCCCCCAGCAGCGCCAGTATCCCGCCGACGCCCAGAGCGGTCGGCAGCAGCTCGCCGCTGCCCAGCATCCCCCCGCTGGCGACGAGGGGCACCACGGCCAGGGCCACCATCAGCAGTCCCACGAGCCCGATCGCAAGGTACCAGCCCATCAGGGACAGGCCCTCACCCGCGTGACGCCGGGTAGAGGCCCCCAGTGCCGGCTCCGCCGGCGCCGCCACGCAGTCCACGAACACGAAGCGAAAGACGCTGCGGATGTACAGGACCGCCAGAGAGACGACTATCCAGATGAGCAGCAGCCCTATGGCCAACACGGCCAGGTTCGCCAGGTTGTCGCCGAACCATCGCAGAGCGTTGCCCACGGCCTCGAGCGCTTCGCGGCCACCAAGCACAGCGCCCGGCCCCTGCTCCGCACCTGATGACGGCACGGCGGGCGGACAGCCGTTGAAGCCCGCCGAGCCCTGCAGCACTGACGCCCCCAGCATGGCGACGAAGCCGAACTTCAGCCACCTGGCGGGGTCGAAGCGCTCGAAGAGCAACTCGCGCGTGCGCCCCCATGCGTCCCGTATGCTGTCAGTGACTATGGAGCTGTCCATGTCGGTTGGGTGGGGCGGCGCGACCACACTCAGATTAGCCGTGCTCCGGCCCGAGACCTGCTTCCCCCGCTGCAATTCCACGGCTTGACAACCGACTCGGCGGGCGGTATCCTGCGGGCGTCATCCCAGAGCGGCTGAGGAGGCCCGTTCGCCATGCTGGAGGCCTACCACCTCAAGGGCATCGTCCCCCCAACGACCACGCCGCTGACCGAGTACGAGACCATCGACCGCGACGCCGTCGGCCGGCTCATGGACTGGTTTGTGGACGCCGGGGTGACCGCAGTTTTCGCCCTCGGCTCGTCCGGGGAGGGCCCCGGGCTGACGCGTGAGATGCGCCTGGAGATGGTGGACGCGTGCGCGGATGCTCTCGGCGGGCGCCTGCCGCTGCTGGCCGGCGTCTCGTCTCCCTCCTTCCAGGAGAGCGTGCTGCAGGCCGGGGAGGTCGCGGAGCGCGGGGCCGACGCCGTCGTCGCGACCTGCCCCTACTACTTCCTCTACGGCCAGCAGCAACTCTTCGATTACTTCACCGCGCTGGCCGACGCGAGCCCGCTGCCGCTGCTGGTCTACGACATCCCCTCGCGGAGCGACAATGAGCTCGAGATCGACACGGTGCTGCGGCTGGCCGACGACGAGCGGATCGTGGGCCTCAAGGACAGCACCGGGAACATCGAGCGCGGCATCGGCATCGTCAACGCCCTCGGCGGCCGGGATGACTTCGTGATGATGCAGGGCTCGGAGCGGCTCCTGGCCCCGGCCCTGCTCATGGGCTACCAGGGCGCGGTAATGGGCATGGCCAACGCCTGCCCGAAGCTGTGCGTGGCGCTGCACGAGGCGGGCACCGCGGGTGACGTCGCGCGCACCCGCGAGCTGCAGGAGACACTCAACGGCGTCTTCCCCTACTTCTTCGCGGCCGAGCCGGGCACGCGCAACGTGGGCAGCATCGTCGGCGCCATGAAGACCGCACAGGAGCTGCAGGGCCTGTGCAGCCGCCGGCTCCTCTTCCCCGCCCGCCCGATCAGCGATGGAGACGTGCAACGCATTAAGGCCTACCTCGACCCCATCGCGGAGGCCGGCTGGATTGAGTACGCCTGAGCCGCAACAGCGGGGGCCTCGCGACGCCCTACTCCTGCAGCGGCTCGATCGCGACGTTGTCCAGGTAGAAGATCCCCTCGCCATCGGCGATGCTGGCGAAGACCACCCGCTCCAGGCGCCGGAACTGCGGAGACGCGTGCGGGACCTGCAGGCTCACCGGCTCCTCTCCCTGCACGGTCACGGTCATGGGCGTCGCGCCCGGCGCATCCGCGCCCAGCGTGAGCAGCAGCTCGATCGTCACCCAGGTGTCGAAGGGGAGGCGCGCCAGCGCATCCTCCCGCGAGCGCAGCTCTCCCTCCTCCGTGATGGTCAGCATCGGGCCGCTGAAGTACTCCGTCTCACCCGTGTCTGAGTACTGCCTGGGATCGACGTAGAGCCTCGGTGGCGTCTCGGCGCTGAGGCGCAGGTCGAAGCTGAGCCGTACCGCGCCCTCATCGTGGTCGAGGGAGTAGTAGATGCGCGGCAGCCAGATGGCCCGCAGGTCGGGCGCGTCCGAGACCTTCAGGCTGTGCTCTCCGCCGGCCGCCTGCTCATCAGTGACCCTGATGCGCGCCTCGCCATCCTCCATCGCGTCTCCGTGGCGTGGCTTGCGGCCGACCACGTCGATCTCGAAGTCCTCCACCACGGGCCGCGGCGGCTGCGTGTAGAGCAGCGGCTCCTCGCGCACCACGCCCTCCTCGATGTCCACCGGCCAGGTTGCCCGCAGATCGTCCTCGTAGCAGCCGATGCGCTCCACCGGGATGGCGTCGAAGCCCAGCGCCCAGCCCGGCGAGTCCTGGGCGAGGCGATAGTCATCGGCCTCCGGGTCGATGAACCGGGGCGGGGCCAGCGCCGACCCCTCGTCGAGGCCGTAGGCCATCCACGCCTCCCACGTCCCGAACTCCTCGGCCCCGTAGCCGAGCGAGACCATCGCGGGGCGTCCGTGCGTCCAGACCAGGTTGCGGGTGATCGCCAGCGAGCCGTCCACCCACTTGGTGCTGCGGTAGACGAGCGCGCCGTCGATGTCGTGCACCAGGACATTGCTCGCGAAGACGTTGCCGGAGATCGGCGTGTCCCGGATCGGCGCCTGCTCCAGAGCCGCGATAGGTGCGTCTACCACGATGTTGCCGCGCACGATGTTGTCGCTGCCGCCGTGCAGCATCACGCCGGCGCGGCCCACGCGCGCGATGATGTTGCCCTCGACCGTGGTGCCGCAGGTGAAGTCGTCCAGGTAGACGCCCCAGGAGTAGTAGGGCGACTGGAAGGTGCGGCTGGTATAAGGGTAGCCGTAGCCGATCGTGTCGAAGATGCGGTTGTGGCGGATGATGTTGCCCCGCAGCTCGAGGTTGCGCTGGCACATGCGGATGGCGCCGCCGTCACAGGTCTCGAGCATCGTCCGGCGGATGTCGTTGAGCTCCGCGACGTTGTCCACGCCCTTGATGAAGATGGCATTGCGCGGCGCGTCATGGAGCGTGTTGCGACTCGCCGCGTTCGCCTCGCCCCAGAGGTTGATGCAGGCGCAGTCCTTGTCGTAGAGCCCGGTGTTGCGTACGTGGTTGTTCTCCGCGGCATTGCGGTCGCCGTAGAGGAAGATGCCGTCCGAGCCGCAGTCACTCACGTCGCAGCCCACCACGCGGCACTCGACACAGGGGTCGTTGAAGAGGATATTCTGGCCGCCGCCGGCCACGCCGCCCGAGAAGCCCTCGGCAAGCGTGACGCGCGGGTTGCCCACCTCCTCATGGGCGCTGGCCACGGCACCGAGGTTGATGCCGACGTTGCCGATGTCGCGCACCGTGCAGCCCAGCACCTCGGACTCCCGTGCCCCCGTGAGGACGATGCCGTTCTGGCGCGACTGTTCCACCGTGAGCCCGCGCAGCACGATGTGCTCGACCGGGGCCGGCTGGGGCGCGTCCTCGGGCAGTGGCGCGTCGTGGCGCCCGCCGCTGAATCCGACCTTGAGGTACTCGTGCGGATACGGCAGCGCGCCGCGAACCTCGATGATCGTGTCCAGCACCGGGACCGTGACGTCGCCGTCGGCGGGAGCGGCACCGTCGGGTGGCATGAAGTACAGCCGGTCGGTCTCGTACTCCAGGAACCACTCACCAGGCGCGTCCAGCGCCCCGAGCAGGTTCTGCACGAAGTACCGGTTCATGCGCTCGAAGTGCCGCCGCACGCGGCGGGTGGTGATGATCCGATGCTCGCGATCGACCTGGGCGATCGGGGTCAGGGCGAAGTTCCAGCCGCGGCCGAAGACCGTCCAGATCTCGGCCTGCGAGATGTCCTCCCACGCGTCGAACGGAATGTCGCCCTCGGCGTAGATGAGCTGCTCGAAGGGCCGCGGTGCCTTGTCCCACACGTAGATGAAGCCGCCGGTGCGGGGGTGCTCGGGGTCGAAGTTGGGGTGGCGCGCCAGGTGCTGGCGCTTACCGCGGTAGAAGAGCTGGTGGAAGCGCGCGCCGCCCAGCCCCTGTGCGGGGAGGTCGGCCACGTAGATGCCGTCGCGCCAGGGCTCCCAGCCGGTCACCGCGCGGGAGCCGCGGATGACGACCTCCGCGCCGGGAGCGGCCGCGATGGTGGTCGGAGCGTCGGCGCTCCCGCTGTGCTCGGGCGTGAGGCGAAGCGGCTCGGGCAGGGCGTACACGCCCGCGCCGATGAGGAGCGTACCGCCCGGCCGCAACTGCGCGGCCGCCTCGCAGACCGCTGCGCCCGAGGCGAGGGGATCCTCGGCCACGGACTCAACTCGACGTTCAACGGCGTGTGCCACGCATGCTACCAGCAGGAGCACGATCAGCAGTGCCGCCCGCATGGTCGTCTCACCTCTCGAGGGTCGCTACCCTGCCGCCTGCTGCCGGGCGCGCTGGAGAATCGGGTAGTAGATCTGGTAGATTCGCTCCAGAGTGGCCGGGATGTCGATGCCGAACTGACATGAGGCGGCGCACTCCTCGCGCAGCTCGCAGGTCGCGCACTGCTCGATGGCCTGCAGGTCGCGGTCCCAGCCGCGCTCGAGGGCCTCCTCGATCCCGTGGCGCTGGTAGAGCAGGTCCATGATCATCAGGCGGCTGATCTCCACGCCCTTGGGGCACTCGTGGTGGCGGTAGCAGAGCCGGCAGTAGTGGGGGAGGCGCGCCAGGCGCATCTCGTCGAGGATCCGGTGTTCCTCCTCGCTCAGCGGCTCGAACGGCTCGCCCAGCGCGGCGTTCGCCTCGATCTCGAAACGCCGCCACATGCCGGGGACGGCGGTGTGTACGCCCTCCTGCGAGAGCACCCAGCGTAGCGCCAGGTCGGCGTGGGCGGCGAGCAGGCATCCGCCCAGCGGCTTGAGCACGGCGACCCCGATGTTGTCCCGACTGGCTCTGGGCAGCACTTCATCCACCATCCGGCGGTTAACGTAGTTGAGCATGATGAGCACGACGTCCACCAGGCCGGTCTCGAGGCCGGACATGATGACGTCGGGGTTATGGCCGGTGATTCCGATGAAGCGGATCTTGCCCGCATCGCGCGCTTCGTCCAGCGCCTCGAAGGCGCCGCCGGGCGCCAGGCACTCGTCCAGGTCCTGCGGCTGGTGCAGCTCGTGGCACTGGTAGACGTCGATGTAGTCGGTGCCCAGGGTCTGGAGGCTGGTATCGATCGCCTCTGCCATCTCCTCCCTGGTGTGCGACAGGTCTCGGGAGCAGATGATCACCTCATCGCGCCGCCCCTGGATCGCCTCGCCAAGGCGCTCCTCGCACCTTGTGTAGGCGCGGGCGGCGTCGAAGTAGTTGATTCCCAGGTCCATGCCGAGGCGGTACAGCTCCACCGCCTCCTCGCGTCGCGGCCGGCGGATGGGGATGCCGCCGAAGCCGATGACCGATACCTCGAGTCCGGTACGTCCGAGTGTGCGCGTCTGCATTCGTTCGTGTCCTCTCTGTCCCAGCGCGCGGTGCGCGCTGTTCGCCTGTGTGAGTGTCACAATGTTCGGTGCTATGGTGCCACCTCCACGAGCATGCCGTCACCTGTGCCGAGCGCGATTGCGTTCCCGGCATCGGCCGCCATTGCGCTTATGCGCGAGCCCAGGTCCACGCCCTTGACGACGTCGCCCGTGGGGCTGAGATGATACGCGTGCCCGCTTTCGAGGCCAACCATGAGCCCGCTCGGTACGACCTGCAGGCCCGTGATCGCAGCACCGAACCTGCGCGAGTAGAGCACCTCGCCGGCGGCGGAGATGCACACAACCCATCCGTTCGCCATGCCGGCCACGACCTCCACGCCGTCGGCCGGGGCGAAGTCGCCGACCGCCACGTCGCGGATGAAGTGACTGCGTGGCCTGGCCGGTCCGAAGGCGCGCTGCCAGCGCACGGTGCTGCCGTCGGCCGTGAAGGCGCGGACGTCATTCCAGTGTCCCGTGTGAGCGACGACGACCTCCTGCACACCGTCGCCGTCCAGGTCAACGGCGTGCAGCGAGCCGATGCCCTTCTGCATCCACGCCTGCATGCGCGTGGCGCCCTCGGCGACGGCGGTGTAGGCGCCATTGGTGACAAGCGTGCGGTCCGCGTCCAGTACCGAGACATTGGAGTATCCCGCGACGTGCTTTCCCACCAGCACCCTCGGCCCCTCTGGGTGCTGCAGCAGTGCCAGCTCCCGCACGTCGCCCCACTGAATGGGCACTCGGGCCAGCAGTTCGCCACCAAGCGACCAGTACTCGACCGTGCTGGGCCGGCCGACCACGATCTCAAGCTCGCCCGCGCCGGTCACATCCGCGACCATCAGCGAGAGAATCCCCGGCTTCCGCTGCGGGTCCGTGAACCACGGGGCCTCGTAGCGGTCCCCCACCTTGAATGTCTCTGAGACGTGCGACGGGCGCTCCCACACCAGATCGCCGCCGGCGTCCCACGCGCGGAGCATGTCGTCATCCCCACCGCCGACCACGCGCACCTCGCCGGGAGCATCAGGCGGCAGTGCCTCCAGCGCGTTGAGCTTCGCGGGCAGCTCCAGGCTCCGGAACGGCGCCTCCTGGCCGTGGCGCACAAGATGCAGGGCGGGCTGCTCGGTAGCCGCCCAGAGCACCTCGCCCGCCTGCAGGACATGGGTGACCGGCGCGCCGAGATCGACCTGCCACTCGGGCTCGAGCTCCTCGAGCGCGGCGACCTGCGGCGGCTCGGGGGCCGCCGGAGGCTCAAGACGCTCCTCGAGCGACGAGAGCGCGGCCTCGATCCGCCCGGCGACATCCTCCCGCGGTGTCGCGCCCTCAATGACGTGAGTGCCCGGCGGGATGCGCAGCGTCACCAACACCGCATCATGTGGACGGTCCACCTCCGCCCCATCCAGCGTCGGTCGTGCATCCTCGGAAAGAGCCAGCGCAAGCTGCAGCTCCTCGTCGGCCTGCAGGTGCACGGTGCGGTCCTCCAGCCGCCACACGAGCGAGACGGGCCTCGTGGCGTCAACCAGCACCCGCTCGCCGGTGAGCGAGCTCCCCCCCATGAGGCAGATGACGTCCGGGCCGATCAGGGAGAGCGCGCCGCGGAGCTCCAGGCCGCCTTCATCGGCCGCAGCGGTCATGAAGGGCCCCGCGCCCACGACGCCGCGCAGGTCTCCGGTGATCAGCGCCGCGCTCTCCCCGACCGGCAGCATCCCGATGCGGAACTGGCGCGCGCTCTCCTCATGGTAGATGACGTTCACGAACCCGAGCGTTTCGTCCTGCGCCAGCTCCACGTTGCGCTGCTGGTTGAGGATGCCGCCTTCGATCGAGGTCATCGCCGGTTGCGCGCACACAAATGTGGCGTGCATCCCGCCGGCGTTCTGGCCGCCGAACACGCCGTCGGGCGCGAGGATGCCCGGTCCCATGGGCCTCCAGCGGCAGGTGACCTCGAACTCACCGGGCTCGCGCGCGGTCACGGCGTCGGCCACGATCGCGAACTCGTCGTCCACCCACAGGAGGTCGCGACGCCACGAGGAGAACGCCTCGTCGGGGACCGTGCTGCGCACCCACGCAATGCCGTCGAGCGCGACGGCCGCGTCAAGGCGCGCGGCCTTCGGCACCCGGAGTTCGCTCATGCCGTCGCGCAGGATGGTGACCATATTCTCGTAGCCGTCCAGCGCGAACCGGTCGGTGAACCGCAGGTACTTGATGGACGAGACGTGGTGGGGGTTGCGCCCGCCGCCATCGAAGCCGTCCAGCAGCAGATAGCCGTCATCGGGGCCGAGGCCGGTCCGGTAGCTGAGGAATTGGTAGCCCTCCGCCGCAGTGAAGGGCGCGCCGACGCGATCGGCGTGCGGCTGAGCCAACGGCATCACGGAGATGCGCCCTATCAGGTCACTCGGCGGGGCGACCTCGATCTGCGGCCCCGGCCACCATGACTGGCCGATGCGGAAGCGGTCCATGTCGAAGCCGGCCTGCCGCACCAGCCAGGCGTAGCGGCCGTCATCGAGCAGCCAGCTCGCGCGGTGCATCAGGCTCAGCGTCTGGCAGCGATTGCTCTGTTCGTGCGCGCGGCCCGTCCATAGCATCTCCTGTGAGCTCATCATGGTGCGCGCGTTGCCGCTGTCCACGTACGTCTGTGGATCGGCCAGATGCCAGTACTCCAGCACCGGCTCGATCGAGGTGTTCACCCAGCCCAGGGTGTCCAGCTCCCCCCAGGTGGGATGTTGCAGCCACCAACTGAAGGCATCGCGCACGTTCTGGAGGCGGGTCTGCCACCGGGGAGCGGGGTAGTACTTGGCGAAGTAGCGGCTCCCCGTGTAGATGCAGAGCAGGTCGTAGGAGCCGTGGCGGCTGGTGCCGCGCGGCGGTGAGTAGTCGTCCTCGGCGTCGATGAAGTCCTGATGCGCGCGCAGCTCATTCGTGATGCGCAGCCGCGTCTCGTCGTCGAGCAGCGGGCTCTCCTCGACCAGGTCCCAGATCATATCCATGACGTGCGCGCGGTAGTGGTAGTTCTCAACCAGCGGGTGCAGCATCGAGTAGAACGCCTCGCTGGTCCGCACCTCGACGGGGACGTCCTCGGGGTCGGGGAGAGCGAGTCGAACGAACTCGCGAAGGTACTCCTCCTCCCCGGTCATGTAGTAGAGGGCGGCCTGGATGGAGATGGGGTTCCAGCCGAAGTAAGTCGTGGGGGCGTAGCCGTAGCCCGTGCCGTCGGGGCGCTCGCGGTAGCTGTCACGCCAGCCGTAGACGGTCTCGCCGATCTGCGGCGGCTCCAGGCCCTCGCCCAGCTCGATCTCCATCAGCCAGCCGAGGCTGAGATCGCCGTCGTCGGGAAGCAGCTCCGCAAGCCGCCGCGCGGCCTTCAGGACGCCCTCATCGTCGCTGCCGCCGACCAGGATGACGTTGTGGCCGGTGGCGTAGGGGTTGTGCAGGGAGCGGACGACGAAGCCGCCGGCCCCGGGGTACTTGAGGTCGAGGTACGTATAGTACTCGCGGTAGAGCTCGTGCATGAAGCGGGAGGTCGCCATGTTGCCCAGGACGATGACCGGCCGCTGCGCCAGCACCTCCTGGCAGGCCTCGGCGTCGCCGAGCACCGGCAGCTCACAGCCCGCCGCCCGGCGCACGGCCTCCTGGATCGCGGCGACCGCCTCCTCGTAGCGGCCGGCCCGCGGCGCCACGATCGCGGCAACCGGGTCTCCCTGGTTCACCAGCGGCGTCACGATGCACAGATCCTTAAGCTGGGTGTAGGGCCGGTGGCCCTCATCCCCGGCGACGAGCCGGACGGCGTCCACGAAGAACACGTAGGTGCCGGTGTCGCCCTCTGGCGGTCGCCACGCGAGCTTGAGGCGCGCCGGATGGCCCTCCACCGGCTCGAGCCCACCCAGTCCCACGCTGAGCTCATTCCAGGCCCCCGGCTGCGGCTGCCTGAGGGCGCCTGCACTGACCCTCTCGTCGCCCTGATACAGTGACAGATTGACCGTGCCCGGAGGCATGTCGGCCGCCTCGGGCGGCACCCAGACCTGCATCTGCAGCAGGGGGAACTCGAGGGCCGACGCGTCCAACGGCAGGTCCAGCGCGAGGGCGGGCCACCAGGGGTTCTGCGGATCGAATGTGACCTCCACGCGCAGCGACTGCTCTCCCTCCGCAACGACCTCCGTGCTCGATCCTGTGGTCAGACAGACGTCCCCGCCATCTCCCCACGCGGCGAAGGCACTCGCCTCCCGGCCGTCAGGGATCAGCACGCGCGTCTCTTGAGCCATCGCCTCGGATGGTGCTGTGAGTACCACGAGCAAGCAGATCAGGAGCACAGTGGATGGCAACTGCATGGCGCGGCACCTCCAATGACTCACGTGCAGCTCACGTCTGTGGCTTCGCCCGCCGAGCGCCCGAGGCCTCCCGCGCGCATCAAGCGGCCGACTAAGCCAACCCCGCGGCCCTTCCCGCCTGCACGAGGCGTGCCGGGAGGAATGACGCAAGCCCGCGTGGAATATCAGTCCGACGCGTGCTGGGCGGCCGCGCAGCGTGGCGAAGCGGCGCGCGGTCAACCCGAAGGACCGCCGCACAAGGCGCCCCAATATGCCACAGAGCAAACAGGTACCCGACCCGACATTGCTGCGCATCTGCAGATACCTGCGCATCCTTGAGCGCGCTGAGGAGCCCACCATCTCCTCGGCGGCCATCGCGGAAGCGGCCGGCGTCAACGCCGCGCAGGTGCGCAAGGACCTCTCGTTCTTCGGCGAGTTCGGCCAGCCCGGCGTGGGCTATGACGTCGAGCAGCTTCACGCCTCGCTCAAGCAGTTGATGGGGCTCGACCGCGAGCGGGAGGTCGTCGTGGTCGGCGCGGGCGCGCTGGGCTCGGCGCTGATCAACTACCCCGGCTTCCGGGAGCGCGGCTTCCGGGTCGTCGCGGTCTTCGACAACAACCCGGCGAAGGTCGGACACCGGCTCCGCGGCTACGAGGTCATTGCCTTCGACCGCCTGGCCGACACCATCGCCGACGAGCATGTGAGCATCGGGATCATCGCCGTGCCGCGCGCCGCTGCGCAGGACGTCGCTGATGCGCTTATTGGCGCGGGCGTGATGGGGATCCTCAACTTCGCTCCGATCACGCTGAAGGTCCCCGACGAGGTCACCGTGCGCAACGTGGACCTGACCCTCCAGCTCGAGACCCTCTCCTACCACCTCGAGGTGGACTGACCGGCCTCACACCAGCAGCACCGCGTAGGTGTCAACATCGAGCACGTTGAGGGAGCCATCGCGGATGGCCTCGGTCCGCACATGCTCGTCGGGCGTCAGCAGCTCCATGTCAGGCCAGTATGGCTTCAGCCAGACGGCCAGGCGGATGTTGATCGGTGCGGCGCGATTGGTGTTGGCGTAGTTGAGCAGGTGGACGGCTATGCGGTCGTCGAGGGTGCGGTACGCGCCGACGCCGATGTACTCCCCCGCCGAAGCGACGACGGGAAGCCCGCGTGGAAGCGCGCGCAAGACCACGGTCTCGATCTCCTCGTGCGCCTCCGGCAGGTAGGGGTAGAGCGGGCTCACCCTCCCCTCAGGTCCGGCGGGCGCGCGCTCGGGAGCGTTGGGCAGGTGGACGACGCGCTCGTGATCGTAGAGGTCCGCCAGGGCATCCACCGGGCGCTCGCGGTAGTGCTCGTCGAAGCGCCCCGGCTCTCCGGTGAGGAGCAGCACCCCGCCGCCGTCGAGGTGCGCACGCAGCGCGGCGACCTCCGCGTCGCTCAGCAGCCGCTGGTTCGGCACGCAGAGCAGCTCCACGTCGAACTCCGTGCCGCCCTCGATCCCCAGGATCACGTCGAACGGGATCTGATGCTGCAGCAACACCTGCTCGAGGCCCTGCAGGTGGGCGAGGGCGATCTCGCGGTCAAAGTCGCAGGACGCGGGCGCGTAGAAGACGCCCACGTTCGCCAGCGACCTCGAGCCGACGTAGAGCTCCTCGTGCTCGGCGAGGAAGGTCATGTACCGGCGCAGAGCCGGGCCGCGCTGCGGGTCCTGGTAGAGCGTCCGGCCCTCTCTCCCCCAGGGCCGGTTGGCCCAGGTGGCGGGGAAGGGGTGGCCGCCGTAGCAGGCCGACTCGGCGATGGAGAGCTTGACCTCCTGCGGGGTCTGCGGCGCGCGGTAGCCGCTCTCGTCGCGGATCCACGCCGTCACGAAGGTCGGCACATCCAGCGCCGAGCACTGCTTGATGTGGCGAGCGCAGCAGACCAGCCGCCCGTCCTCCTCGACCCGCGGCATCTCGTGGCTCTCCGAGGTCGCCAGGTCGAGGTAGTCGCCGACCCAGGGCATGATGCGATCGCGGTCCGGCCGGCTGAGCTGGGGGGCGTGCGGGTAGGTCGCGAAGATCGCGTCCTCCTTCACGGACTTGGCGTGCGCGTAGAGCTGGCGCAGGCGCCGGTGCATGGTCTCGCAGCGGAAGTGCAGCCATGCCTGATACATGGGATCGCGGCCGGCGATGTGTGGCGGCGGCAGCGCGTGGTCGAAGTGCGGCAGGCCGAACAGCTCGCGCTCCCGGCCCTCGTAACGCTCGCGCAGGAACTGTCTGAACGCCGCCACGCAGCGGTCGCAGTAGCACGAGTAGGTGGTCCCGTCCCACTCGACGCCGTCGAGGCCGACCTCGGTCAGCCCATGCGTGATGACGCGCTTGAGGTAGTCGATGAAGGTGTCGCTGGTCAGGTCGCCCTGCCAGCGGAAGTAGCCGCTCCCCCCGTAGTAACGTCGGGCGCCGTCGGGGCCGTACTGCACGTGGCTCTCCAGGTCCAGGATCTCGTCCAGCATCGCCTCGGGGTAGACGGTGGTCATCTGGCAGTAGCCGAGCACGTGGATGCCGTGCGCATGGCAAAGCTCCACCAGCTCTCGCGCGCGCTCCTGCTGCTCGACCTCGGCCTGCAGGCCGAAGCCCTTGTAGTAGTGCGTGGTGATCAGGTTGATGCCCATCTCGGCCATCGCGGAGACGTGCTCCTCGGAGTGCAGGTAGTCCCACCATGCCGGCGCCCAGATCGCCCGTCCGTTGACGCCACCCGAGGTGCTGCCGGCGCGCACGTACATCTCCGGCGGCTCCCATCCGCCCCACGCCCAGCGGATCCTGCCGCGCTCGAACCAGTCCGGCAGCCGTCCCGGCTTCGTCCACGACTCCATCGTGATGGCCTCCTCGGCACGCTCTAAGTCGCAACACAGTCACGAGCCCCATTTCCGCGCCGGCAGGCCCGATTCCTGTCATTGTCGGCTCGCCGGCAGGGATGCGTGAGCCGACGCGAGAATACTGGCGCAACTTCATCACGCTGCGAGGTCGTGGGATCATGTCGCGTCTCACGCGATGGTTGGGGCTACTGGTCGCGCTCTCGTTGTGCTCGCCGCTTCGCGCGCAGGGCGAGCAGGTGCTGGCGAACCCGGGCTTCGAGCAGCTCGACGACGCCGGCCGACCGTCCGGCTGGCAGGTGGACGAGGGCCTGCAGGTGCTGGGCGGAGCGGACGTGGTCGGCGGCGAGCACGCGGTTCGCGTCCGCTACCAGAGCGGCCTGCGGCAGGATCTGAGGGTCCAGGCGGGTGAGATCTACCGCATTGAGGGCTCCACGCGTCGCCCGCCGGGCGAGGCGCCACTGACCGGGCGTGTCCTGATCCGCTGGCTCGACGATGACGGCGCGAAGGTCAGGGGCAACACGGACTACCACCACACCGCAGGCACCGAGTGGGCGCGCTTCACGCACATCATCTCCATCCCCGACGGCTGCACGCACATTCACCTCGTGGTCGATGGCCCCTACCAGACCGCGGACTGGTTCGACTTCGACGAGCTGAGCATGGTGCGCACCAGCCGGCTGGCCTCCATCGACACGCGGGCTCTTGAGGCGTGCAGCAGGCCCCTGAGGGCCGTGCGCGTTGCCGACTGCGGTTCCTTCGCGCTGCTCCGACTTCCCGGGTCGATGGAGGCGCCCTACGACGGCAAGGTGGAGACCTTCGCCACCATGAGCCCATACGTGGAGCGCCCCAACCCGCACACCGAGGTGGACTTCGACTTCACCTTCCACCGGCCCGAGGAGGTCGACCTCTGCCTGATCCACACCGTCGCCGATCCTCTCGAGCGCGCGACCCTTCTCGCGGACGTTGACGGCCGGTGGCGCGAGGTCGCACGCATCGAGAACGGTCTGCGCACGCTGCTGGCGGCCAGCTTCGACCCGGTCGAGACCCGGTGCATGCGACTGCGCATCCACAAGCGGCCTGAGGATGAGACCATCAGCCTCAATGAAGTGCAGTTCTTCGGGCCTGGGACCGGGGGAATCGACGACCTGGCGGCGCTGCAGCGGGCCCAGGCGCCGCCCCAGGACTTCGCCGAGGTGCTGGAGCACGCGAGCGGCTCGGGCGGGCCCGCCGCTGTCGCGGTCGAGGGTGGCGGTGGCGGGGAGGTGGACCTGCGGGCCGGTCACACGGTGGAGATACTGCTGCCGCGAGCGGAGACAGAGGTCGGCCTTGATCGAGTGGCGGCCAGCCTGGCCTGTGAGGGCAGTGAGCCGGGCCGCGCCGTCGAGGTCGCGCTGATGTCGCCGAATACCCGGGACCGGAACATCCGCTCCATCCACCTCGGGGACCGCGTGCTGACGGGGAGGCACGCTCGAGGGCTGAGCGCGCCGCCGAACATCGACCTGCGGGCGTTGGCGCGCATCGTGGTGCCCCTCGTTCCGGGCGAGCAGAACGCAGTGGCCAGCATCGACGTGGACATTCCGGACATGATCGTCCGGCCGGGCGAGCGCGTGTGGCTGCGCGTCACGCCGCTGCAGGATGAGACGGTGCTGCTGGACGAGAGCGGCGCCGCTGCGGTGGAGATACCCGCAGAAGAGGCGCTCCCGGAGTACCTGCCCGACCTGGAGCGCATTCTGCGGCGCGCCTACGCGCAGTGCTCCGAGGCGCACGTGTACGACGGCGCGCAGGGCATGCGCGAGGCGATGGCCCTGGTGCGGCTGCTACGCGAGGTGCAGGCGCTCGACCCCGACAACGAGGCCGCGCGCAGGATCGAGCACCGCATCTTCCGCACGCGCGAGCGCGTCGAACTCGAACGCCCCGGGCCCGTCGACGCGCCGGACTGGGCGGTCTGGCAGCGCAGGCTCCTGCAGGAGTACACGCGGATCGTGCACTGGTGGATCGACACCCGCCAGATCTCGACTGGGGAGCTGGGCGGGGCGTGGGCGGACGATACTGAGCTGTCATGCGAGTGGGCCTTCCTGCCGCTGGCGACCGGGGACGAGAAGGTGCGGGACTCGCTGGCGCTGGTCGCGGAAGGGGTCTGGAAGGTCGTCGGCGAGGGCGGCTACAGCCCTCGCACGATGGACGCCGAGCACGCGGCGGAGTACGTGACGCTCTCGCAGCCGCAGATGATGCTCCTCGATTACGGGGACCCCCTGTACATCGAGCGCTGCATGCGCATGATCAAGCACATGGAGTGGTGGACGCTCATCAACGAGCAGGGGCACCGCCACTTCCGCTCGTACATGTTCAACGCGACCTCAATCGACGACAGCGAGGGCCATGACTTCGACCACGTGCACACCGCCTACGCGGCCAAGCCCGGCTTCTACGCCGCGTGGTACTCGGCGAACGAGCAGCCGCGCGGATGGCTGACCGAGTGGGCGTGGGGCTGGCACGCGGCGGCGATGAGCACAGACAAGGGCAAGCCCGCAGGCGCCATCCCGTACGACGTGCACGCGAGGACCGGTGAGATCGCGCCGTACACCGACCGCTGGGACCGCAGCGCCTACATGAACGACGGCCTCAGCCAGGTGAAGGACCTCTTCATCGGCGCGTGGGACTGGACGGGCGATCCGGCCGTCCTTGAGCCTCTCCGCTACCATCAGGGCGGCGGGCGCGCCGCGGACATGACATGGCGCATGCTCTCGGGCGATACGGCTCGCGACGAGCAGATCATCGAGAGCGCCGAGCGGATGATCGAGGAGAACCAGAGGCTGAACGGGAGCGATGAGGAGAACTCGTGGTCGGCCTACAACATGTACAGCGAGCTCCGCTACTACTGGGCCTGGTGGGCGACCGGCGAGATGCGGTATCTGGTGGAGGGCCTGCAGGAGCAGTGCCGCAACATCGAGCGGATGCGCTGGCTCATCACCGAGGCCGAGCCCTACACCGACCGGGCGTACATCCCCGGCGACCGCCTGCTCCCCTTCATGATGCTGGGCGGCAGCGCGGGCGAGGTGCGCGCGACCTACCCCGACCTGGCGGTGAGCTGGGAACGGCTGTGGAGGCGGGAAGAGCCGCAAGCCCGGCTCCGGGAGGGCACCGGCACCGACGTCGCAACGCTCGTCACCGAGCGCACGGCCGAGGCATTCACCGTGCTGGCGCACTCCTTCGCGGACGCACCCCTCGCCGTGGTCATGCGCACCTGGAGCGTCCCCGCGGGGCACTGGGCGGTCACGCTCGGGATCGATACGGACGCGGACGGATTCGCAGACGAGACGCTCGGCGAGCGCCACGTCGAGCTGTTCCGCTATGCGGCGCTGCCGATCACGCTCCGGCCTGGTGTCACGACGGTCATTACGGCACGGCTGATCGAGCCCGGCGAGGACATCAGGGCCCGAGCGGACCTCGCGATCTCCGAGCGCGACCTTCGACGCGAGGGCGATCAGATCGCGGTCACCGTGCACAACATCGGGGCGAGCGACGTGCCTGCGGGTGTGCAGGTCGTCGCCGAGGATGCCGACGGTCGGGCAGTCGAGACCATCACTCTCCCGGCGATCCCGGCGCCGGTCAGATGCGTTCCGAGCACGGTCGAGGTGCGACTCGGGGCCGCGAAGCTCGCCCGGATCAGGCTTGATGCGGACGACACCGTGCCTGAGATCACTGAGTGCAACAACGAGCTGGCGGTCAGACCGTAGCTGGCCGCTTCGGCCCCCGGCCTTTCGCTGTGGCCCCGATCCGGTTATCATGAGCCTGTCCGCCCGTCGGCGCCGCCGCGTAGAGCTCTCGCCTGCTCCTGTGGGTCGCCGACCCGATTGCTTCTGGTCCCGGCTGATGCCATGAAACGAATCATCGTCGCCAACTCCGCACTCGCCTACCCCCCGCCACCCGAGAGTGTCCTGCAGCCGGGCGACGCTGTGCTGCCTCTGGTCGAGCGCTTCGAGGACGCCCTGTTCATGTCACTGCCCGGCTACGAGCTGCAGGAGCGCTTCCCCGAGTGGAACCTGGAGGTGCGGGCGCTGGCGAGGTCGCTGGGCGATCTGCTGCCCGAGTGGGTGACCCGTCCCGTGCCGGCCTGGGGGCACTCGGCATGGGACACCGCGGTGGATCACTTCGTCAAGTACTCCCTCGGGCCCATCCTCTGCAACGCCGAGCTTGCCCGCCAGGCCGCGCGCAACGAACCGGACGAGGTGGTGGCGTGGGAGCTGCCGCATCGTGCCGGCTGGTGGTCGGGGCGCGAGCTGGTCGCCGACGTCGCGCACGCCATAGCAGCCGAGTCCGGCGCACACCTCGAGCTGCGCACTGCGAGCTGGCGACGGGCCGTGCGGGATCTGGTCCAGCCCGGCCTCTCCCTGGCGCATGGGATCGGCTACTTCCGCCGCGCGAGGTCGGCTCCGGGGCCCGAGCCCACTGAATGCGACGTGCTCATCGCGATCACCGGGCCCACGGTCGTGCCGTTGTTCGACCGGGTGGCTCGTAGGCTGCAGGACGAGCACGACCTGCGCGTGCAGGGCATCGACGTGCCGATCGAGGGGCCGGGCGCGATGATCCGTGAGGGTGAGCTCCCGCGCGCGAGTCTGCATGCGCTGCTCGACGGTGGCCTTCTACGCCGGGGCGCGATGGACGCCGTGGCCGGAGCGCGCACGACTGGAGGCCTGAGCCGGGCGCTGGCGGGGTTCGAGCCGCTGCGCGACCTCCCGGCGCCCCTGCGATCGGCGCTGGTCAGACGGCTGCGCGCGACGCTGGCGCGCACCGTCCCCGAGTGCCTGCTGCACGCCCGGCTGTGGGAGCGCGCGCTCGACGCCGCGCGCCCCTCGGTGTTCGCGGGTTACAACGCCTACGGCGTGCCCCTGGCGCCGGGGGTGCTGCAGGCGCGCCATCGCGGCATCCCGGCGGTGATGCTCCAGCACGGGATGTTCGGCACCTACTTCAAGGCCGGGGCCCTGCTACCATATGACGAGCTCATGGTCCTCGGCCCATACGCACGCGAGGTACTCGCCCCGCTTGCGAGCCGCCACACGAGCTTCTTTGAGACGGGCCACTCCCAGTTCGACGATCTTTGCCAAGAACCAGAGCTGGGGCGCGAAGCGGCTGCGTTGCGGAAAGAGCTTCTGAAGGAACACAAGCACCTCGTACTCGCGACCACCCAGCCCATCGAGGTGCGCCTGCGAGAGAACGAGTCACGCTGGTGGCTGGAGCTGCTGGGGGAAGCGTGTCGCGGCGAGCAGGCACTGCTGGCCATAAAGCCCCATCCAGACGAGAATGCCATGCTGGTGCACTACCGAGAGATCGCCGAGCGCATGCCCGATACGGTGCGCGTGATTCGCCACGGAGAGGTGCCACTGAGGCTCTTGATCGCGGCATGCGACCTGCTTGCAACCAGGTTCTCAACGACAGCAGTGGAGGCCGCGCTGCTCAGCACGCCCGTCATGACGGTGAACCTCGGCGGCGGGGCCGATCGGTATCCCTACGTTGACGAAGGTGCTGCCGAGGGCGTATACTCGCCCCAGGAGATGTACCCTACGTTGCACAGGCTGCTATCCGAGCCCCAGGCCCGCCGAGGTCTGATCGCGGGCCAACGACGGTTCCTCGACCGCCACCTCGGGTTTCGGGATGGCAGAGCCACCGAGCGCATCGCCTCCCGTATCGCCCTTTGGGCCGGAGGCAAGGGCTCGACCCGACAAGGGTGAATGGCTGCGATGGGATCGACGCGCGAGACTCTCAAGGTGCTCATCGCACGCGTTTGTGGCGACTTGATGCCGGACGCCGTCCCAGACGAGGCCCGACTGGGCGATCCGGCTCAATGGGATTCGCTGGCACACGTCGCACTGATGACGCTTATAGAGGAGACCTTCGGCAGGCCCGTCGGCCCGGTGGAAATGGCGGGCCTGACATCACTTGAGGAGATTGAGCGCTGGCTCGCACGCGCGAGCGGCGCGGAGGTGTCCTCGCCGGCGCCGACGAGGCCTGAGGTCGCTGACGCGCTCCGGTCCGTCGGCCTCGCGGCAGGGGACCTGGTGATGGTGCATGCCTTCACTGCCGCGCTGGGCATCACAGCGCGCGCAGACCGCGTCCTTATCGACGCGTTGCTCGACGTCCTCGGTCCCGAACGCACACTGGTACTGCCTGCATTCACCTACTCGTTCTGCCAAACAGGGATCTTCGAGCCTGATCGTTCACCGTCTGAGGTCGGCATCGCGGCCGACACGCTCCGTCGGGAGTACTCCGGCCTGCGCAGCCGGTGTCCTATCTTCTCCGTCGTGGCGGTCGGACCGCTCGCGCCTGAGATCGGCGCGCTGCGTCCCGAGACGACCTTCGGTCCGGACAGCATCTTCGGCCTGATGCTGGAACGGCAGGGGAAGCTCTGCGCCATCGGTGTTGGCTATGACCGGGTCACCTTCAACCACTACGTCGAGGAGGAGCTGCAAGTCCCCTACCGCTACTGGAAGCGGTTCGAGGGGGTAATCAGGAGTGGTGGGAGGGACGAACCGGTTGGCGTCGATTACTACGTGCGAAGCCTCGATCCTGAGGCCGAGCAGGACTTCATGCCGGCACATCGGCTGGTGTCGGGCCAGAGCTTCTCAGGACATGCGACGGTGGGCGGCGCGCAGATACACTGCGCTCCCGCTCAGGACTACCATCGTGTGCTCCGAGGCGCAATGGACGCAGACCCCCTGCTGTTGCTTACTCCTCAGGCCCGGCGGCACTGGGATGGCGACCAGGCCCCACGGAAGGTCGCGGGTCTACGCGACGACCCGGGCGACGCGCGCGATGAGTTCGCGACCGCCCGAAGGCTCGCGGAGGCGCTGGCCGCGGACGGTGAGCCCGCGGAGGCGCATCGGGTATTGGTCGAGGCCGCAGCAGCCGCGGGCGACTACGCGACGCTGACCGGCGCGTGCCGGTGGGCACGCAGACTCCTGCCCGTGGCAGAGGCTAACCAAGTCGCACCAGTGAAGGTGTCCTGGACGGGCTCGGCGACGCTCCATCCGCTCGCCGAGGCCTGTGAGACCTACGTTCGCGCCTCAGGGATCATACCCGAGACGATCGTCGGTGAGTTCGGCCAGTTCCGCGGGGAGTTGGCTGAAGCCGCAAGCGATGCGGACGTGATCTTCGTACGGGTAGCACCGGAGGCGCTCCGGCCTGAGCTTGACGGATGGCGCTACGGTGGGGGCGATCCCCA
This sequence comes from Candidatus Zipacnadia bacterium, assembly GCA_029820945.1. Lineage (GTDB taxonomy): Bacteria > Armatimonadota > Zipacnadia > Zipacnadales > UBA5352 > JALGUJ01. The sequence continues at coordinate 44,856 of JALGUJ010000003.1, forward strand.
GATCGCACGTGCTGCGGCGCGGGAGCTATGTGTGCTTGTGCAGCGGTGGCTCGAGGATTGCCAAGGACACGCGGTGATCCATCTGACGACGCCGTGGCACCACTCGGCGATGGGCCTCGCGGACAGCCAGCTCGCCGACGGGTCGCGGGCAGTCGCCGCCACGTTCAACACTGAGCTGGTGGAGTGCGCAGTTGACCATGTCCGGCTTCATGTGCTTGACGAGACGCCGGTGGTGCTCCAGACTCGCGGGCGCGCCTACGACGCGGACCTGTACTACCACGCGGGCATCGACCTGTCGGGGCCTGCGATCGCAGCGGTGGGGCGTGAGGCGGCGCGATTCGTTGTCGCGACGCGTCGGCCGCCGGTCAAGTGCATCGTGACCGACCTGGACAACACCCTATGGGGTGGAACAGTCGGTGAGGACGGCGTCAACGGCCTCTCACTCGCCGGCGAGTACCCTGGCGAGGCGCACCGAGAGCTGCAGCGCTGGCTGCTGGCGCATCACAGGGCCGGAATCTTGCTCGCGATCTGCAGCAAGAACGAGCGGTCGGACGGCCTGGCGCCCTTCCAGCAGCGTCCCGACATGATTCTGAGCCCCGAACACTTCGCGGCGATCAGCATCGACTGGCGCCCCAAGCCCAGCCGCATCCTGGAGATCGCGCAGGAGTTGAATATCGGCGTGGACTCGGTCGCATTCATCGACGACTCGCCCTTCGAGCGGGCGGCGGTGCGCGAGGCTCTGCCAGAGATCACCGTGCCCGAGCTGCCGCGGCACGTATCCCGGTGGATCGAGCATTTGTCCGAGCTCCACCTTTCCGACATGCTGCTCCTGACCGAGGAGGATCGGCGGCGGGCCTCGATGTACGCTGAGCAGCGCAAGCGAGAGCACCTCGCAGAGACCGTCGAGGACATGACGGCATTCCTGAACGGCCTCGGCAGCGTGGCGGCCCTGCATTTCGATGACCCGGCGATCGTGGCCCGGACGGCTCAGCTCTGCGCCCGGACGAATCAGTTCAACCTCAGCTCGCGGCGTCACTCCGAAGGGCAGATCTCCCGGTTCATCGACGACGAGAGTGCCCGAGTCATCCAGATGTCCGCCGGCGACCGCTTCGGGGAACTCGGCGTAGTCGGAATCGCTATTGTGCTCGGGGCCGGAGAGACCGCTGAGCTGGATACGTTGCTTCTGAGCTGCCGGGCACTTGGCCGAGGTCTTGAGCACGCGCTGCTTTCGGAGGCCTGGCGTGTGGCGAGCGATGAGCTGGGGGCGACGACACTACTCGCACAGTGGCTCGACAACGGTCGCAACGGACAGGTGCGCGAGTTCATGGAGGCAGTTGGTGCACACGCGGAGCACGTGACGGGCGAGTCCGTCACCTACCGTATTGAGCGCCCTGTTGACTGGCCCGAGCACATCGAGCGCGCCGAGGCTTGAGCACAATGTGAGCGAGCATACGGCCGGGCCCCGGGAGGCCAGATGGTGATCGACCTCATCCGACGCGTATATCCGCTTAACCGCGCACTGGTATCTGACGACTACGACCGCGCGCTACAGATCGTGGGCGAGCGCCTGGAGATGACGGTTCACGAATACCCCTCCGGAGAGCAGTGCTGGACATGGCGAATTCCGCAGAAGTGGACAGTCAATGAAGCCTGGGTCGAGGCTGAGGGCGAGCGCATCATCGACTTCGCCGACCATCCGCTCCACCTCTGGACGGGATCGCTGCCGGTGGACATGATGGTTTCGCGGGAGGAGCTTGTCGAGCATCTCGCGTGGCAGGAGGATCTTCCCGACGCCATCCCGTACCGCTTCAACTTCTACCAGCTGACATGGGGCTTCTCGATCTCCTACCGGCAACTGCGCACCCTGGAAGCCGACCAGTATCACGTCTACATCGACACGGAGTACTCGGACGGCTATCTCAAGGTGGGGGAGGCGACTGTGGAGGGCGAGTCTGACGAGGTGGTCGTGTTGATGGGACACCTCGACCACCCCGCTCAGGCGAATGATGGGCTGTCGGGGGTTGCGGTAGGCGTCGAGCTGATGAACTGGCTGCGCGAGCGTGACAACCACTACACGTACACCTTCCTGGTCCTCCCGGAGACCATCGGCTCAATCGCGTTCTTCAGTCACAACATGGACATCATCCCGCGCTGCCGCTGCGGCATATTCCTCGAGATGATGGGCAATGAAGGCCAGTTCGCCCTGCAGCACTCCCGGCAGCACGATGACTTCATCGACCGGGCCGCGCGGCGTGCTCTGATCGATCGCTTCGGAGAGGGCAACTTCAGCGAGGGCGCATTTCGGCAGGTCGTTGGCAATGATGAGATGGTGCTGAACGGGCCGGGCCTGAACGTCCCCACCGTGTCCATCTCCCGCTGGCCCTACCCGCAGTACCACACGCAGTTCGATAACCTCGACATCATCTCCAAGGAGCGCCTGGAGGAATCACGCGACGTCATCAAGGATATCATCGGCATCGTGGAGCGCGACTTCGTCCCCCGACGGAAGTTTACCGGCCCTATCTTCCTGTCCGGCTACGGACTCTGGGTTGACTATAGCGACAACTTCGCCCTTAACCGCGCCATCGAGCAGGTCATGCTCTCCCTCGAAGGCGACCAGAGCATCCTGGACATCGTGGATAAGACGAGCGTGACCTACGACGAGATCTACGACTTCGTGCAGCGCACCGTGGACCTGGACCTCGCCGAGTCCATCGGTCGAGGCGCCGACCTCGACCGGCCGGACTGACCACGACCCGCATCGCCAGCCACCTCGCCCACCTCGCCGCGCCGCCGGCCGACTGATCCGCCACCGCCGTCGTCTCTGCGGAGGCGGCCCCGCTCCGGGCGACGAAGTCCCACGTGAACCGGGCTATCCGCAGTGCCGACGGAGTGATCGACGTGAATGGCCTGAGATCGGCTGCGATGCTCAGCCTCGTGCTGCTCGCGGCAAGCGCCGCGCTCGCCGTCACCGTGGTCGCCCCCGGAGAGGAGCCGCTGCCCGTCGTGCTCGCATCCGACGCCATCCCCGCCGAGCAGACCGCGGCGGAGGAGCTGGCGTCCTACCTCGGACGCATCGCGGGCCGCGAGTTCGAGGTCATCGTTGAGGGAGAGGTCGGCGACGGAGCCGGCATCTTCGTCGGCCCGACCGCGCGCGCGGCCGAGCTGGGCATCGACCACCGTGCGCTCGGGCCGGAGGAGTGGGCGGTCCGGACTGCCGGCGACGACCTGATCGTGGCCGGCGGGCGGCCGCGCGGCACGCTCTACGCCGCCTACCACCTGCTCGAGGATGTGCTGGGCGTGCATTGGTGGACGCCCTGGGACGAGAGCGTTCCGAGCATCCCGACGATCGACCTCGGCGAGCTCGATCTGCGCGGAGAGCCCGTGCTGCAGTACCGCGACATCTACCGCGTCTACGGCTATGACGAGGGCCGGTTCGCCGCGCACAACCGGCTGAACCGCATGGGCGACCCGCCGATACACGCGCGGTACGGCGGGGGCATGGACTACGGACCGCCCTACCACGTGCACACGTTCTATCTCTACTTCCCGCCCGACCAGTACTTCGAGGATCACCCCGATTGGTACTCGCTCATCGACGGCAAGCGCAACGCGGAGCGCAAGCAGCTCTGCCTGACCAACCAGGAGCTGCGCGAGGCGTTCCTGGGGAAGCTCCGGGCCTTCATCGAGGAGAGCCGCAAGCAGGCGGCCGAGCGCGGCGGCCCGCCCCCTCGCGTGTTCTCGGTCTCGCAGAACGACTGGCGGGGCGCCTGCCAGTGCGAGAGCTGCCAGGCCATCGTTGAGCGCGAGGGCTCCGAGGCCGGACCGCTGCTGGACTTCGTGAACTTCCTCGCGGACGGGATCGCGGAGGACTACCCCGACGTCTACCTGAGCACGCTGGCGTACCAGTACACCCAGCAGCCGCCGACGAGCATCCGCCCGCGCGAGAACGTCATCGTGCGCCTGTGCGACACCACGAGCACATTCACGCGCGCCATCACCGACCCCGAGAACGAGCAGTTTCGCGACATTCTGCTCTCGTGGGCGGAGATTGCGGACAACCTGCGCATCTGGGACTACGCGGTGACCTACGCCCGGCCCCGCGGACTGCCGATGCCGAGCGTGCAGACCTACGGGCCGGACTTCCGCTTCTACGCCGAGCACAACGTCGAGGGCGTCTTCACGGAGCTGGAGTTCCCGGTCAGGGCGGACATGCGCGACCTGAAGGTCTGGATGATGTGCAAGCTCCTCGAGGACCCGTACGCCGACTACGATGGGCTGCTGGCGACCTTCACCGAGGGCTTCTACGGCCCCGCCGGGCCGATGGTCCGGGAGTATCTGGCCGCGCTGCAGGCCGCCTCCGAGGCCCGTCCGAGTCACATCAGCATGGGCGCGTCGCTGCCGTCGTACGGCACCTACCTGACGCTCGAATTCGTGCGGCACGCGCACGCGATCTTCGACCGCGCCGAGGCGGCGGTGGCGGACGAGGAGACGCTCCTGCAGCGCGTTCGCCACGCCAGGATGCCGCTCGACCGCGCGACGGTGATGCTGGCGCGGCCGCTCTCGCGCGAATGGGTGCAGCGGGGGAACGACCCGGCGGAGCTGCCCTTCGAGCGCCAGGCCATCGGCGAACGCTACAGCGCAACGTGGCTGGCGGAGGTGGAGCGGCGGCTGCCCGAGTCACAGCGCGCGCAGTCGCGGGCCGAGCTGGAGGAGGAGTTGACGCGATACACGGCGCTGCCCGAGTTCGTACCGCTGCCGGAGAAGTTCGCCGACGTGCCGCCCGAGCGCGTCTTCGACTTCACCGCGGATCAGTCGCGGAACTGGAAGGACATCGTGAAGGTGGTGCGCGACGAGGAGGCGGAGAGCGGGATCACCAACCGGCTTCAGTTCCCCACGGCCATCGACACCGAGAAGCATCCGGTCGAGCGCTACGAGCTGCCCATGCCCTGGGGCCTGTACGACGTGCGCAACAAGAAGGGGCGAGCCAGCGCCCAGATCAGGGCCGAGGACGTCCCCGGGCCGGGCTATCACTGGTACCGGATGGGCAGCTTCGAGATCGGGCCCTCCTACTACCTGTACTTCTTCTGGAGCTGGATCATCCAGGTAGACATCGACTCCGCGTGGGACGCCGAAAGGCCCGACCGGGAGTTCGAGATCTGGGCGCGGATCAAGTTCGAGGGGCCGGCCTTCCCGCACGGTGACGAGGCCGACGCGAACGCCATCTGCGTGGAGCGCGTGGTGCTGGTGGGGCAGGAGTAACGACAAAGCATCACAGGAGGGGGAAACATGTACAACCCGTTCGGCAAGCCTGTGGATGAGTTGACTGAGGACGATCTGCTGCAAACGCTACCCGGTAAGCGTGAGAGCTGGATCTACGAGTATAAGGGCCCTGACAAGCTCAAGGACATGAAGAGCATCCCCGGTCCATAGCTTCGTTTGCGAACTGGCACGGGGGCTGGCTATTCATCGGCATAGAGGAAGGGGAGGACGGAGAACCGGTGCTCGCTGACATTCAGGGCATCCCGGCTGACGAGCAATGCCTCTCAGAACGTGTGTACCAGACATGTCATTCCAATCTCTCTCCTGCCCCGTACGTGAGCTGTGGCGAGATCCGACTTAGCTCTGGGCACTGGGTGCTCGCGATCCACATCCCGCAGAGCCCGAACCCGCCCCACATCATGATGAGCAGCGGAAGAGTACACGTGCGCTCAGGCAACACGACGAACCCCGTTAGCGTGGTCAAGGACCGCGGTGAACTTGACAGGCTCTATGAAAGAGCACGTGAGAACAGGGAAGGAGTCCAAGCGCTGCTCGACGCGCACGGAAGGGGTAGGAGCTTCCTTGAGGAGGTGGTTCAGAACGCTCGCCGCTATCAGCAGGAGGAGATCACGCCCATTGCAGCTTTCTGCCTCCTCGCCTACCCTGAGACCCGCCTACCAGAGCTCCTCGCGTTCTCGTCAGCGATTCCCCCGACTACAGACATCGCGAACCGCATCTTCAACGAGGCAGACGAGCCAGCACGAAGCTGGGCCAGGTACGTTGGTGGGACCGGCAGCACGAAGTGGCTGGACCACCATCGCTGTCAAACGATCAGCGCCCGATTCGGTAGCTTGTTCTATGTTGATCGCTTTGGCCAGGTTGCCCATGCCCAGTTCACCGCGATGCTGCACGCCCTCACAGGCAGCCCGGACCCCATATGTGCTCAGGAATGCGCCGATCAGCTAGAAGGTTTCGCTGCGGGGGTTGAATTCGTGTACCGCGAATGGGGCTACCTCGGGCCTGTAACGCTGATGTGTCGCATGCAACTTGCAGACGGAAGTCAACGCCCGCCTGTCCAGTTTAGCGCGGCTGCACTGGAATTGGCAGACACGGCAAGATGCATCCACAACGACGTCTTGCGTGACCTGCGACGACTCGCGGGCCTGAATGACGTCGGATAGCACTTACTCAAGGCACGTACCCCTGGGCCGTTCGCCCTGGCTCAATGATGTGCTTGGCTAGCTGGGACACGCTTGCGACGGTCTCGTTACTGCTGCAGGGCCTGCTTCATGCTCACGATCGCCGCGGCCAGCCCGTCGCGCGCCTCATCTACGGCACGCACGTCCAGCGTGTAGGGCTCATCGTTCGCGCCACGCACCGACGGCCAGCGCTCGACCAGCGACAGGGCGGCGTCAAGGGCCTCGCGCCCGACCGCAGCGGCGTCGGCCCTTCCTGCGTCCTCGAGTTGCCGCGCGAGGTCATCTGCCAGGGCCATGTACTCGTAGTCCTCCAGGCCCTCGCGGAACAGCTCCCAGCGGATCGAGTCGATGGGCGTGGGCTCGTCGGGCGCGCGCGGCGGATAGAGCAGCACGCCGGAGCTCCCGACGCCCGCCGTCCACGGGTCTTCGACCTCGCCGCGCCAGCAGACCGTGCCCCACCACGAGTAGGTGCCGTCCACCGCGTACTTGCGCAGCAGCCAGGGCCAGAGGCGGACGCGGATGGGCCGGTGGTCGGGGTAGTTCACCGCGTTGTTGTAGACCAGGATCCGGTCGCCGTCCGCCCTCGCAGCCTCGATCTTCGGCACGGCCCGGTCCCAGGAGTCGGTGTGCAGGATCCAGACGTGCGTGACGTCCAGCAGCTCCGCGGCGGGGGCGCTGACGGTCTGCGCGATGCGCAGCTCCGGCTCGACGTTCAGGAGCAGCTCGCTCAGCGCCCGGATGCCGTTGCGGGTCGGCTCGTGGTTAAGCCTGGGCTCGTCGATGAACCGCACGGTCGGCTCTTGGAAGAGATCGGCGTCCCTGAGCGCGGTGCAGAGCTTCGTGATCCAGTCGCGGAAGGGCCGCTCGAACTGCGGGTTGAGCTGCGTCAGCGCGTCGTTGGCGAAGATGGGGATGCCCTGCCACTGCGCGTCGCGGGGCATGATGTGCTCGCCGCCATGGCCAATCCAGAGGGCCGGGAGGTCGAAGCGGCGCGCGCCCAGCTCATCGCGCATGAAGGCGAGGTGCTCGAGGTACTCCTCGAGGTCCACCGTCACGCTGTCGCCCTGCACTTGCGGCTTCGGGACCACGCCGGGCGCGCAGCGGCTGCGATGATCGTAGAAGTCCTGGTAGTAGCGCGCCAATACCATGTCCGGGTCGCCGCTCTCGCGCTCGAGCACGATCCCGAAGCGGAAGCCGGAGCGCACGTCGATGGTGGGCCGCTCGGGGATGAGGAAGTCATGTACGTGCAGGCGCAGCGGCACGGCGCAGACCTCATCGCCGGCCGCCGTCAGCGCGACCTGGCCCTCGTAGTCGCCCGGCTCCTGGTCGCGCGGCACGTGGAGTGTGAACCAGAAGCCCTGGTTGTGGCCGGCGGGGATGTCAACGGGAAGACGCTCCGTCAGCGGGTCGGGGTTAAGGCCCTTGTGACCGTAGGGGCCCATCGGCCGCTGGATGTCCACCGTCTCGATCAGGCGGCAGTGCAGGTGCTCGCCCGACAGCGTCGCGGGACCTGCCAGATCTCCCCAGGTGAAGGCGACATTGCGCGCCCCACCGGTCGGCGTAACCGCGACCTGGAAGGACTCGTACTCGCCGAGCGCTGCGGACAGCTCGATGGCCTGCAGCGGCTCGCCCGTGGGCAGGTCGCGGTCCGGCAGGATCTTGCGGTTCTCGCTGTCGGTCCACAGGACGCCGCCCGGGAACTGCCGCAGCACGCGCGCCGTGTCCTCGATCTCCCGCGGCTTGCGGCCCACGACGATGACGTCATCGATCCACGCGCGGCAGCCGGGCACCTCAGTCACCAGCTTGATCAGCAGCGAGACGGCCTGCTCGCCCTCAGGGGCGATGAAGTCGCCCACGTCGGCGCGCACCCAGCCCCGCTCGTCGGCGCCGCCCACCCACTCCCCCGCCACGAACTCGCCGCGCCGGTCATGCGGCACGGTGACCACCGGCCGATAGAGCAGGCTCTCCATCTCTCGCTCGCCGACCGGATAGCGGACGAAGCAGGTGATGCGGCTGGGCCCGCCCTCGGCGCGGTAGTGCAGGCTGAGGCTGTAGACGCCACCGGGCTCTACGGGGACCACCGTGCTCCAACCGCCGTTGAGGCCCTCGAGGCCGAGGCTCCGGGAGCCGCTGTGGGCCTGGTCATCGGCCCACCAGCCGCGCGAGTCCTGCCACGAGTAGAAGCCCCACTCGGCCGGCTCGCCGGCCGCGCCCTCCTCGAAGCTCGGGTTCGGCGCGAGGCTCTCGACCGCGGCTTCCTGCGCCCCCGCCCGGCAGCCGGCCAGCAGCGCCAGGCCGAGGGCGGCGATGGCGGCACACGCGATAGCGGCCCTGGACATGCCTCTCTCACGCTCCTCCACGTCTCGCGAGGCGGACGGCGCATGGGCCGCGGGTGGGTCGATCTCGCCGGCCTGTACGCGCGACCGGCTCAGCGGACCTCGAACCGCAGAGCCGCGTCGAGCACCCAGGCCCAGAAGCCGCCGCCCTCGAGCGTCCGTCCCTCGTCCATGTTGTCGTGGAAGCTCTCCTCGGTCACGTTCAGCCGGCAGATGTACTCCCCCGGAGGCAATCGCAGCGAGCCGACCCCCGGCCGGTCAGGCTCCCACTCGCCGAAGAGGCCGATGCTCTCGATGGCGCCCGCCTCAGTCGCCTCGTAGCCGTAAGCCAGACGGCGCAACTCGTACCAGCGAGGTGGCCCGTCGCGGTACCCGCGCTCCCTCTGCCCCACCCGCCAGAGCACGTGCAGACTGCTGTCGAGCGCGAACTGGTGCTCGGCGCCGCCATGTCCATCGGTCACGAACCAGTCGAAGAGCAGGTACCCGCGCACCGAGTGCCCGGCCTCCAGATGCCGGGCCAGCTCCGCGTCGGGCACGTTCCACCGGCAGTCCTCGCACCACCAGCGTCCCAGGTGGCCGAGCTGCCAGCTCGACCAGGTCCGCGCATCCTGCGCGTTGTCCTCCTCAAGCGCGCCGCTGATGGGCTTCGCGCCCACCAGCTTGAGCTGGTAGGCGAACCAGGGCTTGAGGCCGCAAGCGCGCACAGCGCCCTGTAGCGTCGGGGCCGGGGAGTGGTACCGCACCTCGACGCGGCGCCGGTCGGCGTCGGCGTAGTCAAAGTCGGCGCGCAAGGCCTCCGCGTAGGGCACGCCCGCTATGTCGCGCCAGCGTTGCCGCTGAGGGGCGTGCATCTGCACTGGCGCAAGCGTCTCCTCGCTGGTCTCGCCGACCATGACTCTCGCCTCATCGGTGCCGGGCTCCGGGATATGCTGGCGCGGGAGGGTGGAACACCCCGCGGTCAGCGTAATCCAGACGAGGAGCGCGGCCGGCCCACAAAGAGCCGGCTGCCGCGCCCGGCGGAAGCCCCCATCTCTGTTCGTGGGACTCATGGTTCATCCCCACCGCGCTGAGGACCCCGGAGGTGGCTCGAGCGCGCCCGCTGCTCCCCTGTACGGTCAGACGCGCGAGCATGTTGCCCGCGCGTGTGCGTCACGTGAACACGCCCGGCCTACTCGCTGGGCTGCGAGGGAACCCAGGCAATGGCGTTATCCACCTGCTGCTCCTTGGCCCACTTCACGTGTCCGTCCACGAAGCCCCAGATGACGCCATCGTTATGCCGTTGCGGCCAGTTGTTGCCGGTGAAGCTGTTGTCGTCCGGCGCGCCGCAGATGTCGTTGCCGATGTCGTTGACGTACCAGTCACCATCGGTACCGGTCTTCCCATTGGCGCCGATCGCCTCGGGCCGCACGTCACCGCACAGCACCTTGACAGAGGGATCCCAGAAGTTCCCGAGGCCTTGGCCGGAGGCCAGGAAGCTCATGCCGTATCCGGGCCCCTTGTCCTTGCGGTCCGGGCAATACAGGATCTGGCGATTACGCGTGTATGGGAAGATCGCGTTGTACCACTGCGAATCGGGCTCGCCGGCCGCAGCCTGCCCCGCCGGGAGGATCTCGTCGAAATCCTGAGCGTACATGTTCATGGCGAGACAGAGCTGCTTGACGTTGGAGATGCAGGCGGCCTGTCTTCCCTTGCCCCTCGCTCGGGAGAATACGGGGAACAGGATGGAGGCCAGGATTGAGATGATCGCTATGACGACCAGAAGCTCGATGAGAGTAAAACCTGTGCGCTTGTGCATTGAGGACGCCTCCTTCGGCTTCACGCCCCCGAACGGGACGCGATGGTGCTGCCACCTGGAATAACAAACACAGTGCGCGCCAACAAGTTTCGCCGCGGCGCAGCAAATGCCTCCGTACGGGCCCGCTCTCGCCGCTTCGGGCGATTCGTCACGCGGCCATCAGCCGGCGGCGGGCGCCGACTCGACCACGAGCGTGACATCGCAGGGATAGCGTCCCGCGCGCGAGCTGTATACCGCGAGCCCGCCCCTGTCCGCCCCCGAATCCTCAGACGCGATACGCACCGTCACGATTCCATCCGCGGCGGCCGCCGCCGCTCTCTCGGCCGAGAGGTCCACCCGCACAAGCTGCCCGTATCGCCCCAGCAGCCCGTGCATGTGTGACAGCGCGCCGCGGGAGTCGGCCGGCTGGTTCGGCAACGCGAGTACCGCGGCCTCCGCACGGCCGATCGCTATCCGCGCCCTGGACGGCCAGCGTTCCGCTTCGGTCTGCGGCGCCCCGGCGCGCGCGCTGGACAGCTCCACGAGCAGGTGCAGGGCCGCGATGCGCCTCGGATCGAGGTCCTCGGGCAGATCGAAGCTGTACTCCACCGAGCCGTCGCCCAGTCCCGCCAGGAGGTGGACGTCGCCCTCGACCTCGCCGCGCTCGATGTCACCCTCGAAGGCGGCGTCGCAGTCGCCCGCAGTCTTGCGCAGCACGACGGCGCCATCCTGGGACGCCGCATGTTCGCCGACGACCTCAAAGAAGCAGAAGTTCATCGCCGCCGGCCTGCCCCGCCCGTCGTCAAGCACGGCCTCGACGCGGGCGAGGCCGGGCTCGTCGGGCAGCGTCAGCTCGATCGCGGCGGAATCGCCGCTAACGGCCGCCGGTCTGGTCCTGCGCACCAGGGCGCGCGCGCGGCCGAGACGGCCAGTGAAGGTGGCGCTCCAGCGCACGCGCCGGGCAAGCTCGGCCGCACGCGCGGACGGCCGCAGAAAGACCGGGACCGTCACGCGGTCGCCGGGCGCAGCCGTGCGCGCGGGCGGGCAGTCGAAGCCCACGAACAGCTCCCCGAGGATCAGCGCCGGATGGTAGCCGAACTGCTTCGGGGAGCGATCGTAGTTGTAGAGCCCGTTGTGCTCCCACTCGATGTCCGTCAGCTCGGTGTAGACGTAGCCGCAGATCTCCTCATGCTTGCGCAGCTCGTTGGTGAGGAAGAGCAGGCACCAGGAGACGTCGAGGTCGCCCATGCGCGCTGAGATGCCCCCGTACTCGCTGTTGAGCAGCGGCTGGCCGCCCTGGCGGCTGCCGCCGGCGAAGTTGAACTGCGAGCCCGGATGCGTCTGCTCCACGACCTCCTCGATGTGCTCCCGCGCCTGGTCGTAGTCGTTGAGGTAGAAGTGCCAGCTATTGATGTCGGTGACGATGTGGTCGCGCAGGCAGGCCGAGTTGTCCTCCACAAGCCGCGTCGAGTCCATCTCGCCGGTGGCCTCATAGCACTCGCGCACCCACTGCTGTCGCTCCGGCATTTGAGCGTACTCGCGACCACCCAGGCCCCAGGTCTCGTTGAAGAGGCACCAGGCGATGATGCTCGGGTGGTTGAAGTCGCGCGTCATGGTCCCGCGGAGGTTACGCTCCCAGCGGTCCCTCGCCAGCTCCGAGTAGCCGTCATAGCCGAAGTTGGGCATATCGCACATCAGCAGAATGCCCACACGGTCCGCCCAATAAAGGTAGCGGGGGTCGGGCGTCTTGACGTGCAGCCGGAGGAAGTTGAGCCCGGCCTCGCGGGCCAGGACCAGGTCGCGCCGGATGGCGGCATTGCTGGGATGCGTGTAGACCCCCTGCGGATGGAAGCTCTGATCCAGCGCCCCGCGCAGATAGATTGGCTCCCCATTCAAGCGGATGTATGCCGGCCCATCCTCGCCCAGAGGGCCGACATCGACGTCGCGCATGCCGAACTGCGTGTGCACCTCGTCGATAGCCCGGCCGCCCTGCAGGAGCCGCACGCGCAGCCGGTACATGTGAGGGCTTTCTGGTGCCCAGGGGATGGGGGCGCGGATGTGCGCGCTCAGTCGCACCTGGCCGTGATCGTCCAGCGGCACGGGGCCAAGCTCGGCCACGGTCAGGCCCGTCGAGGTGCGCACGGCGGCGGCGACGGCCAGGTCCGCGGCGCCCTCGGGCACGTGAGTTCTGACTGTAACGGTCGCAAGCCCCCCGGCCAGGTGCGGCTGCACCTGAATGGCATCGATGTGCGCGGCCGCCCGCGGCTCAAGCCACACCGTCTGCCAGATGCCACTCGTGGGCGTATACCAGCTCGGCACCTGCTTGCCCAGCGGCTTGCGGCTCTCGTCCTGGGGGTCGTGCACGCGGATGACGAGGGTGTTCTCACCCCCAACCAGCGCATCCGTGACATCGAAGCTCACGGGCAGGTAGCCGCTCTCCGCCTCCCCGACCGGGACGCCGTTGACCCAGGCGCGCAGCTCCCAGTCCGCGGCGCCGACGTTCAGGAAGACGCGGTGGCCCTGCCACCGGGCGGGCACGATGAACGAGCGCCGGTACCAGCCAACGGTCTGCCGCGGCGCCTCGCGGTAGTTCTCGACGGTGACCGAGGTCGGGTCCAGGTAGGCCTCGCGGCTGAACCAGCAGCCGTTGCCCGCCTGTTCCCCGGTCCCCCACGCCAGGTGGCTCTCCCACGGGAAAGGCACCACGATGGTGCGCGGGAAGCTCTCTGCGCCGCTCTCGTGCAGGCCCCGGGCGGGCCCGCGGTCATCGGGATCAAAGCTGAACTGCCACGGTCCGTTAAGGTTCAGCCAGTCGATGCCGGGCCGCAGGCCACGGTGGAAGTCGGGCCGCGGGTGTTCAGGACGTGGCACAGCATGGCTGCCGGGACGGCTCATGATGTCACTCCCGCATCGTCGTCCGGGACCCTAACGACCCGCCGAGTGTTAGTAACGCCACTGACCCGCACCGGGGCGCGGGGCGTGAGCGCGATAGACGTTCCCCCATGCGCTCTCCGGAACCTCCTCTGGTGAAAGGCGAGGGAGAATCGCATTCCCGAGGAGGAGTCGGGGGCGCGTATGATAAAATGAATGTACACTGGCTCCCGATCGGTCTTCGCGGGGGTGCTCGTCGCTCCAGAGCCGGGCGCGGATGGTTGCCATGGACGATCGCGTGAGACAGTTCATCGAGGAGATCGCGCAGGACCTGGTGGGTCTGGACGTCGCTCTGTTCTACCAGGCTAATCCGCGGGCGTTCGACACGGCCTCGGGGATAGCGCTTCGTACCCACCGCTCCCTGAAGGACGTCGAGCCGGCTCTGCAGCGGATGAGCGAGCGGGGCTACCTTGAGGTGCTCTCCCGCGGCGACGGCCGCTACCAGGTCTTCGCGCTATCACCGGCGCCTGAGGTCTGGCGCACGCTCTGCCACGTCAGCGAGGCCTACCACGAGGATCCCGAGGCCCGCAAGGAGATCATCCTGATGCTGGTGCAGCGGCGGCTTCAGCGCCGCACGGCGGGGCAGAATACGGGGGGGAGTGGACCCGATGGCTGAGCTGGTTGGCACCGGCATCGGCGGCCTGGACACCATCCTGGGAGGGGGGCTGCGTCAGGGCTCCTGCACGCTGCTGGAGGGCATCCCCGGCACCGGGAAGACCACCATCGGCCTCTGCTTCCTCTACCACGGCGCCGCGAACGACGGCGATCCCGGCATCGCCATCACCTTCGAGCAGTTCCCCCAGCAGATGGTGGACGATGCCGCCCAGTTCGGCTGGGACATCCCCGCCCTCGAGCGCCAGGGGCTCATGCGCATCATGTGCACCTCGCCCGATGTCTTCCTCGACCAGCTCAGCGAGGTGGGCGGGGTGGTCGATCGGCTGGTCTCCGAGATGGGCGCGAGGCGGGTGCTGATCGACAGCGCCTCGCACCTGGCCCAGATCAGCGAGGATCCGAGCAAGCTACGCGCGCTCTTCTACAGCATGATCAACGGCCTCAAGCGCGCCGGCCTGACCACGATCGTCACCAAGGAGCTCGAGTCCCCGGAGGTGGCGCAGATCCCGTTCGAGGAGTACCTCTGCGACACCGTCGTGCGGCTCGATAATGTGATGGTGGGGGGCTTCCGGCGCCGCCGCTACATCGAGGTCGTGAAGTCGCGCGGGCAGGCCCACCGGCTCGGGCGGCACGGCTTCGAGCTCGGCCCTGAGGGCCCGAAGGTCTACCCCCGCTACCACGCTGAGGCCAGCATGGCCGCCGAAGCCTGCCCGGTGCGGAAGCTGACCACCGGCGTGGAGGGCCTCGACCGCATGCTCGCCGGGGGATTGCTGGTGGGCAGCTCGACGCTGGTGGCGGGGAGCGCCGGCGTGGGCAAGACCACGCTGGGCCTGCAGTTCATCTGCGAGGGGGCGGCCCACGGCGAGCCGGGCGTCTATGTGACCTTCGAGGAGTCGCCCGCGAAGCTCGCCTGCCAGGCCGCGGGCTTCGGGCTCGACCTCGAAGGGTTACGCGAGAGCGGCATGGTGACCGTAGTCCACGAGCTGCCGACCACGGTCCGGCTTGAGAAGCTGCTGCTGCAGTTGGCCGATGAGATCGACCGCATCGGCGCGACGCGGCTGGTCTTCGACAGCCTGACCGATCTCGACATGGCCTTCGCCGATGAGGACAATGTGCGCGAGGCGGTCTACAACCTGGTGAGCATGCTCGCCGCCCGGTGCGTCACCAGCATCGTGGTCAGCGAGGTGCCCGAGCTGTTCGGCCAAACCTACGTCACCGCCGAGCACCTCTCCATCATCGTGGACGGCATTATCCTGATGAAGTACCTGGAACTCGAGAGCGAGATCCAGCGCGCCGTCTCCGTGCTGAAAATGCGCGGCTCCGAGCACGACACCGGCATCTGGCGCTATGTCATCGAGAGCCAAGGGATTGACGTGCTGAGCCGGTTCGAAGGCGCGGAGGGGCTGATGGTGGGGGCCGCGCGCACCACCAGCATCGCGCTGTCGGTGCGCAGCTTTAGCGAGTTCGACGAGCAGCTCAACGCCGAGCTGCTGGAGCGCTTCTCGCAGATTCACCCCAACGTCTCCCCCGTCTCCTTGAACCTGCCGTACAACCCCGACGAAGCGCTGGAGACGATCCGCACGGCGCTGCGGGCGGAGACCACCCAGCTCTCAGTGGCACCGATGTGCCTGTACTGGACCCCGGAGGTCGTGGCGACGGGCAGGCTGCGCGAACTCGATGATCTCCTCTCCGCCGAGGAGATCGACCAGCACATGGCCGAGGTCGTCGAGCCGGGGACCGGCGATGGTCACCTCTATGGCATTCCCGCCATCGCGCTCTGCGGCGCCCTGCTGTATCGGCGCGACCTGCTGGACAAGCACGGCTTCCAGGCGGCGCCGATCACCTGGGAGGAGCTCATCGAGCAGGCGAGCAAGGTGCTCGCCGATGAGGGTCGCGACGACCTCATCGGCTTCCAGTTCCCGGCCTACATGTATGAGGGTCTGAGCACCTCCTTCCTGACGAACCTGTGGAGCAACGGCGGCTCGGTCGTGGGCGAGGGCGGGCGATGCGCGCTCGACAGCGAGGCCGCACTGGAGGCCCTCCGCTTCATCCGCTCGCTCATACACGAGCACGGCATCACGCCGCAGACTGTGACCGGCTACAACGGCGGGCTCGAGCCGCAGCAGGACTTCATCGAGGGCCGCACGCTCTTCCTCTATATGCTCCCCAGCGTGCTGCAGGAGGTCAACCGCCCTGACAGCCCGCTGCTGGGCAGGGCCGGGCTGGCCGGCCCGCCGCATGGGCCGCGCGGCGACCGTGGCTACAGCTTCCTGGGCGGCTGGCACTTCGGCATCCCCGTCAACGCCAAGGCCCCCGTGGCAGCGGGGCAGTTCATCCAGTTCATGACCAGCAGCGAGGTGCAGAAGGAGCGGGCCGTGCGCGGGGGCCCGCTGCCCACCATCAGCAACCTCTACCGCGACCCGGAGGTCCTGGCCTTCAACCCCCACTATCCGATCGTCTACGAGCTAATCCGCAGCGCGCGCAAGCGCCACGAGATCCCCAACTACCTGCAGGTCTCTCGCCTTATGCAGCAGCACCTGCATCCGGTGCTGACCGGCGACGCGGAGCCCGAGGCCGCTTTGGACGAGCTGTACGGCAAGGTCCGCGGGCTTATCGAGCAGTAGCCTCCCCCGGGGGACATTCCAGCGATGTCCGCATGCCCACGGCGAGACCCTCGTCAGCCCTACGGCCGGCGCCGGGCGACTGCCGCGGCATTGCTCGCACTCTGCGTCGTCTCTCCGGCGTACTGCCAGAGCAGCTACCTCTGGCACGAGATCGAGGACCTCATCACCGCGCGGGATTGGCTGACCTTCACCCGAGTCACCAAGGCGGGCTTGCCGGATCGCCTCAAGCGGCGTTGCGCGGCAGCGGACGTCTACTTGATCTTCACGGCCCGGCCCGAATCGGCGGACTTGTACATGGCGTCCAGGATCTTCATGATGCGCAGGCCGTCGGTCGCGGGCGAGATGGGCTCCTCGCCCTCGATCAGGCAGTCCACGAAGTGCTGCACCGCCGTGTGCCGGCCCATGGCCTCATCGGGCTCAAGCTTGACGACGCGATCGACGGCCTCGTCCTGCTCCTGGGTGTAGATCTCGAGGGTGTCGATGGCCGTGTCGTCGATGCCGTCCACGGCGAAGACGCGCTCGAGGCTGGCGCCCGCCTCGGTGCCCATGAGCGTGGAGTAGACCCACTCACGCTTGATGCGCGATGCCCATGAGGCCTCGAGCAGGATCGTCTGGCCGCCGGCGAACTTGAGCATGCCCACCGCCATGTCCTCGACGTCGAAGGTGCCCTTCGGGTCGGGGGTGCCCCACGGCCCCAGGCCCTCCATCTGCGGCCCGAAGACCGAGTAGGTGGAGGCCAGGCACAGCTCCGGCTCGGGGTTGCCCATCAGCCACATGGTCAGGTCGAGCATGTGCACGGCCAGGTCGATCAGCGGTCCGCCGCCGGCGACCTCCTCGCTGGTGAACCAGCTTCCCCAGCCGGGGATGCCGTTGCGGCGGATCCAGCCGCAGCGGGCGAAGTAGATGTCGCCGAATGTCCCCGCGTCCACGTGCCCCTTGAGCATCTTCGCCTCGGGGCGGAAGCGGTTGTTGAACTGGATCATCAGCGTCAGGCCCGCCTTCTCGGCGGCGTCCACCATTCGCTGCCCCTCCCTGGCGGTGCGCGCCAGGGGCTTCTCACAGAGCACGTTCTTGCCCGCCTTGAGGCAGCCGATGGTGAGCGGCGCATGGAACTTGTTCGGCACGCAGACGCTGACGCAGTCCAGGTCGAGCTCCAGCATGTCCTCGTAGTCGGTGAAGAGTTCCTCGATTCCGTACTCCTCGCCGGTCTCCGCGAGCAGCTCCTCGTTGAGGTCGCAGAGCGCAACGACCTCGGCGTCTTCGTGGGCCTGGTAGCCCTCGATGTGATAGGTGCCGATTCCGGCGCCGATGACTCCGGCCTTGATCTTCGCCACTTCACGAGCCTCCCTGTATGCAGATGGCCTCTATCAATCGCCAACTCGCCACCCGGACCCTTCGACGCGCGGGCGGCGTCACCTCTCCGCATCCCTGAGCAGGTGCCAACGCACAAGCCGCGAAGGATATCCCAGCCTTGGGGTCGCAGCGCCACTGCGAGGAGTGACGGAGACGTGGCCCGGTACGAGACGCTCTTCTCCCCCGCCCGCATCGGCACGTTGGAGCTGCCCAACCGCGTGGTCATGGCGCCTATGGGCACCGGCTACGCCGACGAGGATCATTGCGTGACCCAGCGGCTGATCGCCTATCACGTGGCGCGCGCGCAGGGCGGCGTGGGCCTGCAGATCGTCGAGCACACCGCCGTCCATCCGCTCGGGCTTACCGGCGAACGCATGCTCGCGATCTACGATGACGAGATGATCCCCGGCCTGCAGGCCCTCACCGATGCCGTGCACGAGGCGGGCGGCCGCATCGCGCTGCAGCTCCAGCACGGCGGCCGCCAGGCCAACGCCGAGGTGATCGGGCGCCGGCCGCTTTCGCCGTCCGCGGTGAGCGTACACGGGGGCGGCCAGCCGGAGAAGATGAGCGAGCAGCAGATCCTGGAGACCGTGCAGGCATTCGGCGAGGGCGCGCGCCGGGCGATGGAGGCGGGCTTCGACGGCATCGAGGTGCACATGGCGCACGGCTACCTAGGCTGCTCGTTCCTCTCGCCGCTGCTCAACCGCCGCGACGACGACTGGGGCGGCGACACCGAGCGGCGAACGCGCTTCGCCCGCGAGGTGCGGGCCGCGATCATCGAGCGCTGCGGCGATGACTTCCCGTGCTGGTGCCGCATCTCGGCCGACGAGCTGGTGGAGGGCGGCACCGACCTCGACGAGGCGCGCCGGTTCGCTCCACTGCTTCAGGATGCGGGCTACCAGGCGATCCACGTCTCCGTGTGCATCGGCGAGACGGCGCGCTTCGCATCGGCTCCGTACTACGTCGAGCCCGGCCACCTCATCGAGTACGCAGAGGGCATCCGCGAGGTGGTCAACGTGCCCGTCATCGGCGTGGGCAGGATCCTGGAGCCGGAGATGGCCGAGGACTTCCTGCGCGAGGGCAGGTGCGACTTCGTTGCGCTGGGCCGGGCGCTGCTGGCCGACCCCGACTGGCCGAGGAAGGCACACGAGGGTCGCGAGGGCGAGATCATCCCGTGCATCGGCTGCAACCTGGGCTGCCTGGACCGCTCCTATAGCGACGGGCAGGTGCAGTGCGCCTGCAACCCCTGGACGGGGCGCGAGGTCGATTGGCCGGGCTATCCCGGCGGGCGCGAGCCGAGCCGCACGCTGCGCGTGCTGGTGGTCGGGGCCGGCCCGGGCGGCATGCAGGCGGCGATCGTCGCCGCCCATCGCGGCCACGATGTGACGCTGTGGGAGCAGGCCAGCGAGGTGGGCGGCGCTTTCCGCCTCGCGACAATGGCGCCCGGCAAGAGCGAGCTGGCCCGCTTCCTGCGCTGGCAGGAGGCCGAGCTGGATCGTGCCGGCGTTGAGCTTCGGCTCAACACGCACGCGACCGACCAGTCGGTGCTGCAGTTCGACCCGGATATGGCCATCATCGCGACGGGCTCGACGCCGCTCGGCCCGGAGTCGCTTCCCTATGGCGCGGGCGGACGCTTCGTGCTCGCCCACGATGTGCTTGAAGGCGAGGCGGAGGTCCGGGACCCCGTGTTCGTGGTCAGCAATCGCGGAGCCGGAGCAGAGGTCGCGCACCTGCTGGCGGAGGCCGGCCATGCCGTCACGCTGCTCGAGCCCGGGGACGATCCCGCGCCGCTGCTGCCCTCGGGACCGAAGGCATTTCTGCTGGACCGCCTCGAGGCGCTGGGCGTGACGGTGCTCACCGGTCACCGGACCCTCGGGCTCGACGCCGAGGGGGTCCTGGTGGAGGCGCCCGACGAGGCGCAGAAGCGCTTCGACCGGCCCGGCACGGTGGTCCTGGCCCTCGGTCGGCGCGCGAACGACGATCTGGCCTCGGAGCTGGAGGGCGCGCGCCTGACCATGATCGTGATAGGGGACGCCGAGCGCCCGCGTCACGTGCAGGCGGCCGTACATGAGGGCGCACTGGCCGCACGCGACATCTGAGACTCGTTCAACCGGAGGGACCGCCATGAGCGCTGCTGTGAAGTACCATGGACACGCCTGCTTCTCGATGGCCGCCGGTGGCAGGCGCGTGATCATCGACCCGTTCATCAGCGAGAACCCGGGCGCGGTCGAGACACTCGAGGAGATCGAGGTGGACGCGGTGCTCGTCACGCACGCCCACTCCGACCACCTGGGCGACGGGATCGAACTGGCGAAGCGAACCGGCGCGGTGCTGATCGCGACCTACGAGATCGCGCTCTACTGCCAGCGGGCGGGCGTCGAGGACGTCTACCCCATGCACATCGGCGGCGCGGTCGATCTCGACTTCGCGCGCGTCAAGCTCACGGTCGCGCACCACAGCTCGTCGATCGTCACCGACGACGAGATCCACATGCTGGGGGCGCCATGCGGGTTCCTGGTCACGATGGGCGAGAGGACTTTCTACCACACAGGCGACACGGGCCTGTGCGCAGACCTTGAGCTCATCGGCAGACTGAACGAGATCAATGCGGCGGCCATTCCGATCGGGGACACCTTTACAATGGGGCTCGAGGATGGTATAACGGCGGCAAAGATGATCGGTGCAAGCCTGAACATCCCTATGCACTACAACACATTCCCGGTCATCGCGGCCGACCCGTGCGAGTTCGTTCGCCGTGCGGAGGCCGAGGGACTCCGGGCACAGGTGCTGGAGCCCGGAGAGGAGACGGAACTTCCGTAGCCGCTGCAACGTTACAGGCAACGGACACTCCAGACATCACAGCTTTGCCGCACGGGGCCCATCGGGGTCCCGCACCCGCGACGCAGATCTCAACAGGAGGTGATGCAGTTGGGCGATAGAACAGACTGCACTGTCGAGGTGAAGGAGACCATGACGCGTGGGTGTGGTGTCGGCAGGTAACCTCCTGTCGATGACCGCATCCGGCTGAGGCGAAAGAATCTCGGCGAGTCTCCTCAGTTCGGCTTTGCGGTCATTAGATGCGGGCCCCGCCGCCAGACAGCCCTGTCTGCCACGGCGGGGCCTACTGATTCGGGGCGGGTGTCCGGCAGGTGGCCCATCGGAGACCGTGGAAGGTACCGGCCCATCCACGCCGCCGCTGGAGGGATGAGCGTGAGGTCCGTGCGGAGAAGCCGCGTCGTCGTGCTGCTCGCAGTGCTGGCCCTCGCCCCGGCCTACGCCCAGGAGCCCACCGTTGAGGAGTTGGAGACCGCCATCAAGCGCGTCGAGGCGGCTCATAGGGAGCCGGGGGAGGATGTCGCGCGCCACGTCAACCTCGCGCTGGCGAAGCTCAAGCTCAAGAAGGCGAAGATGCTGCAGGGCGGCGGATTCTACTTCGGGGCCAACGCCGACGAGGAGATCGCGGAGGGGATGCGGCTGCTGGAGATGCTCGAGCGCGGGGAGCTGTATCGCCCACCGCTCGGCAAGTTGGACGAGCTCGCCTACATCACGGATAACGACGGCACGGTTCAGCCCTACTACGTGCACATCCCGGAGGCCTACGACGCGGCGCGCCCCTGGCCGCTGATCGTCTTCCTGCACGGCTATGTGCCGAGCATCTCGATGGTCGATCCCTGGCTGCTCTCGGACGAGTTCTGCGACATCGCCGAGCGCCACGGCTGCCTGCTGGTCATCCCCTACGGCCGGCGTAACACGGACTTTCAGGGCGTCGGCGAGGTGGACATCTTCCGGGCCATCACCGAGGTCAAGCGCCTCTACTCAGTTGACCCCGCGCGCATCTACCTCTCCGGAGTCTCCATGGGCGGCATGGGCGCCTGGAACATGGCGTTGCGCCACCCCGGGGTCTTCGCCGCCACCACGCCCATGTCGGGCCAGACCGACATGTTCCGCTGGTGGGGCTGGGACCCGGAGAGCATGACGCCCTACCGGCGCTTCCTGGTGGCGTGGGATAACCCCGAGGAGATGGCGCCCAACGCCCGCGGCCAGCACTTCTTCGCCCAGCACGGGGAGCTGGACCATCTCATCCCCGTGGTCGAATCGCGCTCGATGGTCGAGAGGTTGCGTTCGCTCGGGATACCCATCGATTACCACGAGTTCGCCGGCGAGAGCCACTACATCTACTGGGACACGCCCTGCTACGAGAATGCCTGGAGCTGGAGCAGGCAGTTCACCCTCGAGCCTTCGCCGGCGCGCGTGACCTTCCGCTGCTTCTCCCTGGCCTACAACCGCGCGTTCTGGCTGACCATCGACCGGCTGAAGATATGGGGCACGCCGGCGACGGTCGATGCGTCGGTCGCCGACGACGGCGCCCGCCTGGATATCACCTGCGACAACGTGGCCGCACTGACCATCGACCTGGCTCAATGCCCCCTGCGCCCGCAGGCGGAGACCTACCAGGTGGCGGTCAACGGCGAGGAACGGGCGATCGCTCCCACTGAGGGAGCCCTGACCATCGAGATCGAGCCTGCCCCCGCGACCGGCGACTGGCCCCCGGCCAAGCGAAAGGGCCTCTGCGGGCCGGCGGAGGATGTCTTCAACACGCGCTTCATCCTGGTGCAGGGCACGGCCGGCTCGGACGAGCAGGACCTGGAGCTCGCCTCACAGGTCGGCATCTGGAGCGAGGAGTGGGACGGCTTCGCCGACGGAGCGCCGCGCGTGTGCACCGATAGCGAGCTTTTGCACGCGGAGATTGACCGGTCCAACCTGGTGCTCTTCGGCACCCCGGAGACGAACTCGGTCATCGCGCGCCTCGCCGACAGGTTGCCCATCGAGATCGGCGACCATCGCTATGCGATCCTCGGCCGCACCTTCGAGGGCGACGACCTCGGGCTGGTGCTCTGCTACCCGAATCCGCTGAACCCCGACCGCTACGTGCTGATCTACGCGGGCGAGCTGTACGGGCGCAAGCTGTCGATCAACCACAAGCACGACCTGCTGCCCGACTTCCTGGTGTTCGACAGCTCGCGCTTCGCGACCGCCGATGCGGAGTGGAACGTCTTCGGCGGCTGGTTCGACGTGGACTGGCAGCCCAGCCAGGACCTGGCCTGGGAGGGCGACGAGGCGCCGGCTCCGCGCATTCCCGAGGGGTAACGCCTCACAGCAGGATGATCAACACCCCGCACAGCGCGGCGGCGGACGCGAAGCGGCGCCCGCGCGTCGATCTCCAGGCGAGGCCCTGCACGCACGCGAGCAGCAGCATGGCGATCCCGCTGCCGCCGCGCAGCAGCGCGAAGGCATCGCCGACGACGACCTCGAAGTGCTCGTCCGCCGCCGCCGCCATGACGATGTCCTCGTCCATCTGCTCGGGCCCGAGCCGGGTGCGCAGCCGGGTGACCCAATAGTCCCGGCCGCCCGCGAGCAGGTCGGCGAACAGCGGATCCTCCGCGCGCCATTGCGGGAAGACGCCAGCGTACTCGACCACGAGCGTCTTGCCGCCCGCGTCGGCGATGGTCTCCTCGAACCAGGCGTCGTAGTCGCGCGCGAAGTCATCGCCCGCGTAGGTGGCCGGGGCGTCCATCGGCGTGGTGTCGTAGTTGGCGCCCTGCATCCGGTGCGGGGCGATGACGTAGATCAGCACCTCGACGCGCTCCCGCGTGCTCACGCGCGAGATGTGCAGGGGGAAGATGACCTGGTCGGTCGGGAAGCTGAGCGTGATGGGCCTCAGCTCCTCCCCCACCTCATTCTGGCCGGGCGTCCCGTCCAAGCGGCCTTCATCCGACCCGGCGGAGCCATCCGCGGCCCCATCCGCGGGCGCGATCTTGAGCGCCACGAAGAACCACTGCTTGTCCACATAGTACTGCAGCGTCTCCTCGCTGCCCCCCGGCATCCCGTATCCGTTCTGCCCCAGCCAGCTCGCCAGATCCGAGGACTGCTCCGCGGAGAGCACCGCGACCTCGTAGTCCTCGACCCGCAGAACCTCCCAGACGACCACCCCGTCCTCCTCGCGCGGCTGCCGGTCGTCGCCCGCACATCCGTAGAGGCCCGCCCGGCCGTAGTGACCGCCGAAGTAGCGCGGGCCGGTGATCTCGTTCAGGGCGTCGAAGACGGCGGGATCCGCGGTGCCCACCGCTTCAGAGGCGGAAATCAGCGCCGGCAGCGGGATGACCCAGGCGAAGTCGGTCGCATCGCCCTGGTAGGCGGTCTGGAGGACGATGGTCTCGCGACCGCCGTGGTCGATTACCACGGCGCGCTGATCCGCGCTGTTCGCCACTCCATGCACCACCGGGATGAACCCGCCGTCGGCCGGCGCCGGCAGGCCGCTCAGGATCACCAGCGTGACGACAGCTCCCGTGACGTGATACCTCATCGACATAGTGCACCCTCCGCGGCCACGACCTGCGACGGTCACCGGTCAGACGACGGCGCGGGCGCCGCGGTTCCCGCGCTCTCCGGCCATCCGGCAACGATCAGCTCGCGGTCCCAGGACTCCAGGAAGCCGTTGCGCGTGTATGTCATCTCGCCCATGAGCGGATCGCCGACCGTGACGCCGTCACCCTCGGTCGCCAACACGAGCGCCACGTGGCCCACCGTTGCCGAGAGCTTCCGGCCCACGAGCGCGGGCTTCGGCGCGGCGGCGAGCTGCTCCCAGCTCGCTCTGCGCTTCGCCGACGCCTCCAGCCCGACGGCGTGCAGCGCCCGAAGCATGCCGCTACCTTCTGTGCGCCAGCCAGCGAACCGCGTTCAGGAAGACCGCCCGCTCGTCGCCCTCGGCCGCAACGCTCCCGGCGGAATCGCTGAGGATGATCTGGCCGTCGTAGATGACCCGGCCCTTCCCCTGACTGCCCGCCACCATCACCGGATCGCCGCCGGGGTCCTTCAGGACGACGGTGCCCTTGGCGCCCGGCCGGACGGTGAAGTGGTCGTAGTAGACATGCTCGTAGCTCGCGCCCGGCTCGAGGCCCTCGGTGATGGGATGCTCGCCGGCGACGATCACCTCGTAGCTGTCCACGCGGTCGATGGACCCGCGGGCGATGAGCGGGAAGGTGGTGTCCATGCCGAACTCCGCGCGCGCGTGACCCACCTGGTGGTGGCCGAACATTACCCCGCCCCCGGCCTCCTCGACGAAGCGCTTGAGCACCTCGAAGTACTCGTAGCGGCTCACGCTGCGGCCGGAGGTGGACTGCGGGTAGAGCAGGACCTCGTAGTTGACCAGATTCGACAGGCTCAGGTCGTCGATGAACTCGGCCTCGATGTCGTCGGCGGTCTCCAGTGTGAGCATCCAGCCCTGGTGGCCGATGGCGGTGCCGCCGTCCTCGCCCGGGTTGTAGACCGCAACCCGAACGGGGCCCTCGTGGGAGACCGGCTCGAACTCAAGCTGGGCGTCGGCCCATCGCCGCGTGCAGGCCTCAAGCGACTCGAGCATGCGCGGGAAGTCGGCATCACCGCCCGGGATCGCGGGGAAGACGCCCTCGGCGGCGCGGCGCGTGTACTTGGGGTCGTAGCTGCGCATCCGGGCGGTGATCTCCAGCACCCGCTCCATGTCTGCAAGGCCGTTCTCCACCGCCTGCTTCCCCGCCGCGACGTTCGCCGCGACCCGCTCGCCGTCCCCATCCGCGATGGCCTGCTGCGCCAGCAGCAGGTGGTAGTGGGCGCGGGCGTAGGCGCCGAGACAGTGCGTGCGGCGCAGGTAGTAGACGAACAGCCGCTCCTGAATGTCATCCATCTCGACATCGAGATCGAGGACCGTGTCCAGCGCCTCGGCCGCGGCCTCGCACCCCGTCGCCTGCTCCAGCATCATCTCGGGCGTCGGCTCTAACGGCTCCAGGCCCCGCCTGCGCCGGCCGCGGTTCATGTCGTTGAACATGCGAGAGGGCTGCACGACCATGGCCGGGATGATGCCCTTGTTGAAGGCCTCGTGCATGATGGGGCCGACCTGCGGTCCCCACATGTGCCGGCAGGCACGTTCACCCCACCGCTCGATGATGACCTCCGGCTGCTCGTTGTCGGTGCGGAAGTCGTAGTAGCTCCCGGAGAAGTCTTGCGCGCCCTCGCTCTCGGTGTTCCAGGCAAACTGGGAGGCCACCAGGCGGTTGATGTAGTTCGGGAAGTTGCGGTCGATGCGCACGGCCATGATGTCGCCGGGGTGCCCGTAGTAGTTCGTGCCGATGTGCCGGTGCGTGGTGACGAGCCAGCCGGCGTCAACCCAGCCCTTCGAGATCTTGAACCAGTAGTACATGGGCATGTCGCCGAAGTACGATCGGAACTCGTCCATGTACTCGGGCTCGCCGAGCCAGACGCAGATGCCGGCGTCCTGGGCCAGCTTCGGGCCCACCTCCCGCCAGTACTGCCGGCCCGCCCACTCGAACTGCTCGCGGGTCAGATCGGGATAGGCGGTCTTGAGCATCTCCCAGTCGAGGTACCGGGCATTGTAGGGGTAGATGACGAAGACGACCCGGACACCCGGGTTGACGCGCGTGATCTCCTCGTGGAGGATGTTGAAGACGTGCGCGTCGGCCGAGGCGCGGTCATCTCCCCAGCGGTCGCGGTCGGCCTGCGAGCGGCCCTCCCACATCTCCGGGTTCACCGGCCCGCCCCCGTCCGGGCAGTGCAGCACGGCCACCCCCAGGTTGAGCCTGTCCCAGACGCGCGCGATCTCCTGGCCCCTCTTGCGGATCAGATCGTCGTCGCTCCACGAGAAGTACAGATCGCGCGTGTGCAGCATGTCCTCGAAGCGCGGGTCGCCGGCGTCGCGCTCGTCGTAGCCCACGTTCGTGCTCTGGTACTCCTCGCCAATGATGCCCCGGGCGCGGGCGTAGGCGTTGATCTCGGCCACCCAGTCGGCATCGATCCAGTCCATCGCGTCCTCGCCGCCATAGAGGTAGTCGCCCAGCAGGTTCAGCTTCGCGCGGAGCATCCAGTCGATGTCGTCTTTGAGGCTGGCGAAGCGTACCTCGCCGCCCTGGCCGTAGGCGGGCAGACGACCGGTCATCTGGTGGACCGAGCCCGTGCCCCGCCACTTGAAGTCGGGCCAGTCGCGCACGCGTGCTCTGACCGCACCGATGGCCTCCGGGCCGCCCTCGAGCAGATGCCGGAAGGTGACCGCGGCATAGAGCGCGCCCTGCGGATCGCTGCCGCACAGGAGAATGAGCCGCCGCCCGCGGAACTCGACGAACTCGATCACGTAGCCCTGCTCGCCCGGATCGTCGCGGCTGATGTCCACGCCGCACTCATCGATGATCGCCTCGGCGACCGCGCTGCCGTAGCACTTCGAGATGACGATGGGCAGGTCCATCGCCGCTACCACGTCCGGGTCATCGCACTCCTCGATGGGGAGCGCGATCCCGCCCAGCCCCGCGATGCGAGCGTTGATCTCCTCCGCGCCGATGGCGGCCTTCGGCTGCCGTGGCGGGACCACGATGCGGGCGATCACCACGTCGCCCTGCTCAAGCCGCCACTGCTCGCCGGAGACCTCGATCTGCTTCGGGGTCGGGATCATGTCCTGCCAGGTCGCCGGCGCGGCCGCCGCCATGCTCGACAGGATGCTGAATGCCAACAGCATGTGGATGATGCGCATGAGAATCCCTCCTGCAATCTACTGGGCGAGCCAGCGCAGCGTGTTGATGAGAAGCTGCAGCTCCCCGCCGCTGGGCTTGACCTCGGCGTCCCGGGGGCTCAGGCCGGTGGCCATGCCCCACGCCACGTAGCGGCCGTCCCCCGCCTCGCCCGCCACGACAACAGCCCGGCCGCCTGAATCAGAGGCGACGACCGTTCCGGCGACGCCAACCAGGAGCGGGATGTGATCGTAGTAGCTGTGCGCGAAGGTCACCCATTCCCCCATGCCCTCCGCGATGGGGTGATCGAGCGCGACGGTGACCTCGGTCTCCCGCACTCGCTCGTCGCCCGCCGCGACCTCCGGGAAGAGCGGCTCGTAGCCTCGCACCCCGACCGCGTCGTGGGTGGCGAGCACGCCGCCACCCGTGCGCACGAACTCCCGCATGACCTCGATCTGCTCGCCGGTCAGCGCTCCGGGGCCCGCCCGGAGCTGGGCGAAGACCACCACGTCGCAGGGCGCGAGGAACTCCCGGCCAAGCCGGTGGACGGCCCTGGCCTCGATTCCAGCCACGTCCGCGAGCGCCCCGAGGATACCCTCGCTCCCGTAGCCGCCGGTCACCACCCCGACGTGCAGATCGTCGGTCTCGAACTGCGGCGGCACCAGCAGTGCCATCAGGTCCCGCTGCTGCTCGGGCGTGAGGATGGTGATCGGCCGGCTGCGCAGGTAGAACGGCTCCTCGTGGCCGTCGCCAAAGACGACCTCCCCGCGCAGGACAAGTGTGTAGATGCCCGGCCCGGCCGGGATCGTGGCGCCCAGCTCGCAGGTGTTGGCCTGCGCGGACGTGTAGGGCGCGAGCGCCGTCGGCTCCCCTCCGCGCGCGGGCATGAGCAGCGGCTGGGCGGTGACCTGCGCAACCTCGCCGGCCGTCGCCTTCACCGTGACGGTGATCGCCGGCTCGGCCTCCGGCGCGTAGGTTCGCTCGGGCGCTCCCTCGGTGCCCGGGGGATACGAGAATGCTGCGGTTGCCGACTGGATATGGTGTGGCAGCCGGTCCACGGTCTCGGAGGTCGCGCCCTTCGCGATCGCGGGGAGCAGCGAGCGCGAGAAGCCGCTCAGCGAGAAGATGAGGAACCCGTCGGCGCCCAGCTCACGCGCGAGCATGATCTGCTCCGACAGGTTCGCCGCAGAGCTTGAGCGGGTCGGCGACACGCCGATGCCGGCGTAGATGGGCACCACGCCGTCGATGACCTCGACCTGCGGCTCGAGCTTGCGGCGGAAGACCTCGACGTCGCCCGTGTAATCCATCGGGCAGAGGAAGTCGAGGTAGCCTTCGCGCGCCCAGGTGATCCAGTCCTGCGCGTCGTTCTCGGGCGCGCCGGTCACGCTCGCGCGCGCGGCCAGGGAGATCTGCACGTCCGGCGCGACCTCCGCCAGGCGCTTCCGCACCTCGGCGACAAGCGAGGTCTGCAGGTGGCGGCGCCAGTCGCGGTACTTCGCGAGGTGCCTCCCGCCCTCCCAGCAGTCGGCGGGCCAGTCCTCGACCGTGACGCCCGCCCACTCCTCGAACTGCCGGCGGCAGCGGTCGCAGTAGCAGTAGCGGCTGGACGGGTAGCGCATGAAGTCGTAGTGGATGCCGTCGGGGTGGTACTTCTCGGCCAGCTCGGTCATGACGTCGATCTCGAGCTGCCGGTTGCGCTCGTCGGAGGGATCGAGCCAGCGGCGGCTCCACACGTACCTCTGGTCCCGCTCCTCCTCCCCCATCGCCTGCTCGACGCTGAGCACGAAGCGCCCGTCCTCGTAGAACTCATCCACCAGCCCCTCCGGCGCGCGGTAGACCTGCCAGTTGGCGCGCCAGACGTGGACCTCGATGCCGTGCCTGCGCGCCGCCTCCAGGCAGGCGGTCATCTGATCGGTCCCGGTGATCTGCGGCAGATAGTCGCTGGGGTAGACGGCTGCACCCGGCCCGCACATGTTGGGGAATACCGCAGTGAAGTTGGCGGCCTCCAGCTCGGACATGATGGCCTCCCAGTCGGTCTCGTCATTCGGGAAGCCCATCCAGGCGCCGCGCATCTCGTAGGGACGCGAGGGGTAGGTGGCGGCCGCCGCTGACTGGATCGAGCGGCCGAACGCCTGGGCCGCGGTCAGCGCGTCGGTGTAGCGCTCCTCAGCCACCGCCGCGCGCGCCTGCTCGGCCAGCGCCCGCGCCCTCTCGCCGGCCTCGCGCGCGGCCGGCACCGCGGATGTCGCCGCTATCAGCGCGTCCAGGCTCTCGTACCCGGTCGTGGTGACCGCACCATCGAGGGAGTTCGCGATGACCCGCTCCCACGCGCCCGGAACGAAGTGGCCGATGACCGCCAGCAGCAGGTGGTGCTGTGCCGGGACGTCGGCGTTGGGCCAGAGCACGTGCGCGACGTAGACGGAGCGGTCGGTCATCACGACCGCGGGCGTGTCGCTGCTGTTGCCCTCGCTGTCCAGCCAGTCGGCGAGCACCCTCGCGTCCTCCGTGATGCCGGTCACGTGCTGGCAGCTCATCGACTCCTGGCGCACGGCCTGGGGGAAGCCGGGCGGGGCATCGGCGGCAAAGTGCATGGTGTGGAGCTGGCCCGGGTACTCGTTGCGGCGGTACGTGATCGACGCGATCCCGAGCGGCTCGCGCAGAGCCGCAGGCACGCTGAAGAACCACAGCACCTTCCCGCCGCCGTCCATGAACTCGAGGATCGCCGCGGTGTGCTCGTCGGTGGTGTCGATAGTGAAGGGGAAGATCGCCAGCTTGTAGTCCGCGAGCTCCCCTGCGACGATCTGCTCATCGGTAACGATGTCGTACTCGACCGCGTTCTGGTCGAGTGCGCGCTTGACCGCCGCGTAGTAGGTGTCGATGCCGGAGCCGGGGTGATCGCGCAGCGACAAGGTCGCGTGCACGAGCGCGACATCGGCCTGCTGCGCACAGGCGCTACCGGCGACAGCGACGATGCCCACGATCAAGACCAGGCAACGCATCGTCAGCACTCCCCGAACGGCCGGTAGACGCGCGGGATGTCGGGGCTGACGGCGGTGCGGCGCACCGGCAGCGCGACGACATCGCCCAGCTCGACCTGCGGCAGATCGGTTACATCGACGGTGAAGTGGTCCATGGCGATACGGCCGATGATGGGCGCCTCCAGACCGCGAATGCGGACGCTGGGGAGCCGCCCGGTCCTGCCCCAGGAGGCGGCGATGCGCGTGATGGTGGCCTTCACGCAGCTCCTCGCACGCAACGCAATGCTCTCCGGCAGCATGCAGAGCCCGTGCGCGTAGCCGACCGGGACGGTCGCCAGCTTCGTCTCGCGGCGCGTGCGGAAGTCGCCGCCGTAGCCGATCCTGGCCCCGACGCCCACGGTGCCGATGTTCACGATGCGGCTGCGCAGCTCGAAGGTCTCGCGCAGCTCGAGGTCACGCTGCTTGACCTGTGCGGGGTACTGCCCGTAGAGGAGCGTTCCGACGCGCACCATGTCCAGGTGCGTCTCGGGCTCCTCAAGCAGCAGCGCGCTGGCCGCGCAGTGGATGATCAGGTCGCGGCGGCCGGCGGACGCGCGCAGGTCCTCGGCAAGCGCCCCGAACATGCGCGCGGAGACGCCGGACTTGAACAGGTCCAGGCCCTCCGCCATCGCCCCAGAGCCGGGCGGGCCGTAGTGCGTGTAGAGCCCGCTGACGTGCACGCCCAGCCCGCTTGCGGCGTCGATCACGTCGATCGCCGCCTCGTCGGCGGGCAGCCGCGACAGGCCGGTATCCACGAAGACGTGGGCCTTCGCGGTCTTGCCCACGCGCTCCGCGGCCTCGTGCAGCCACGAGACGTGCTCGGTGCGCGCGACCGTCGCCGTCAGGTTGTGCGCCACCAGCGCGTCACACTCGCCCGGGGCAGCGGGCATGAAAACCAGCACGGGCGCGTCGATCCCGGCGCCGCGCAGCGCCGCGCCCTCGCCGACGGAGCTGACACCCAGCCACTCTGCGCCGGCGTCGAGGAACACGTGGGCGGCCTGGACCAGCCCGTGCCCGTAGGCGTTGGCCTTCACCACGGCCATCAGCCGGGCCCCGCCCTGCAGTCGAGCACGCACCTGCTCGGTGTTGTGCGCCAGCGCCTCGGGGTCAACGGCGACCCAGGTTGTTGGATGGCTCGTCGTCTCGCTCATGATCCTCCGCTGCGGCAGGGCCACCCTCCAGAGACGCGACCGCCTCGGCACCCAGGATCAGCAGCGCGAGCAGCGCGATCGCGGATGACAGATCGACCGCCGCGCCCGCGCCGGCCCTCAGGTGCTCGTCGAGCCCGGCCGCCGACACGACCTCCACGTCCAGGGGGCGAAGTCGGCTGCGCACCTGCTCCTCGGAGAGACGGCGCGGGTCGGACTCGGACGGATCCAGGTTGACTGCGAAGGCCGCGATGTCCTCCTCACCGTCACTGAGCACGTAGGCGCCAAGCTCCTCCGCGGTGAACCGCCACCGCCCGGCGTCCACCTTCAGGGGCACCGCTGTGCCGCCGGGCGTATGCACGGTCAATGCGTCCGGCCGCGCTCCGATCGAGCCCACGACGGTCTCCCCCGGGGCCGCGTCCAGGATCGCCGGCGAGCGCCCGGAGGACAGATGCGCCACGAGCCGGTGCATGAGCGGCACGTACTCGGGCCTGCGAACCAGGTCGGACCACGCGGCAGCCGGGGCGGTGGGCAGCAGGAGCGTCCGGCCGCGACCGACGGCCGACTCGATCAGCGCCGGTGTGCCGTCGTCGAAGCGCGCCAGCACCATCGCGTCGGGTCCCGCGCTGACCTCGCGGATGGTCGTGAACCTCGCCGCCGAGAGGTCGCCCGCCCCGGGATGCGCGAACCCGGCCAGCGGCGGCCGGTCCGTCATCACCTCGGCCAGCGCCCGTGCATCCTCCTGCACGCGCGGCTCGCCGGGCGCGACGCCCTCGAACCCCAGCGCAGGCAGCAGCTCGGCCTCGAGAGCCTGCGCGTCCGCCTCCTCACCGGCGAAGACCAGCACGCCGAGCCCTTCACGTGCCTCATCGCGCAGCGCGGCCAGGCCATCGTCAGCCAGGACCGCCGGCTGTGCCACGATAGCCGCATCCAGGCCGCCGAGCAGCTCGGCGTTCAGGCTCTCCCCGGTGAGCACGCTGACCTCGACCGTGCGGCGGTCGTCACCCGGGGGGTAAGGATCGAGGGCGGCGCGGATGAAGCGCGTGGCCGCTGCGTCGCCGATCAGGCCGACGCGAAGGCGGTCACGCACCAGAAACGCCACCGTCCGGCGGTCATCGATGGGGAAGGCGTCTGCCGCCGCCAGCCCGACCTCGCCCTGCCAGGGTCCGGCGCTGTCGGGCGTCAGGTCAAGCTGCGCGACGGCGGGCGCGTCCGGGGTGAGCGGCACGCGCGTGCTCACCTCCGGGACGCCGTCGCCCAGCAGCGACAGCAGCCCGCCCTCGCCGGCCACGTCGCCCCACGCACGCGTCGTCGCCTCGACCGAGACCCGCCTCCCGCCAGGCACTGGGGCCGTCGGCGCCTCAACTGAGATCACGGCCGCATTCCCGGCGGACCGCTGCCCGACGTCCACGACCACCACGCGCGCGGTCGCCGATGCGAGGGGTGGCAGGTGCCCCAGCGAGGTCGCCTGCAGGTCCGTCAATAGGTATATCGTGCCGATCCGCGGGGCGTCCCGAAGCGCCAGCAGCTCCCCCAGGCACTCCGCCAGCCGGCCACGCTCCCGGGTGGCCGTGAGGCTCCCGAGCGCATCGAGGCCCTCCAGTGGACGCAGATGCGAGGCCGCGAGTGCGGGGACGAGCACATTCGCGGGGCCGCAGCGGTGGATGATCGCCTGAGCGGCTCGCGCGGCGGCAGCCAGGGCCGAGCCACCACCCTCGCCGTGAGCGAGCATGCTGGCGGAGACGTCGGCGACGACGGCCGTTGCTCCATGCGGGGAGCCGAAGGCGGCCAGCCGGCGCGAGCGCGCGAGCGGCAGCGCGAGCATGAGCGCGAGCAGCAGCACCGCCAGGCAGCGGACGATGAGCCAGAGCAGACGGCGGAGGCGGGTGCGTGTGTGCCGCCGCCGGTGCGCGGCGCGCAGGAACATGAGCGAGGAGAAGCGCGCCAGCCGCGGGCGAGGCCGGCCGAACAGGTGGATGAGGACCGGCACAATCACCCCGGCCGCGGCGGCAAGCTGCAGCGGCTCGATCAGCGTCATCGCTGCGCGCCACCCATCCCGCGGTCCAGACGCGGGATGCCGAGCGCCGGCGGATGCGGCCCCATCATCACTGCAGCTCGGCGATCCACTCCGCCAGCCTCCGGCGGATCATGTCGTAGTCCCCGAAGCCCCACACGCCCGGCACCTTCAGGTGACCGGCGACGGCCTTCCCGCCCTCGTCGGTGACCTGCAGACCGCCAGTCCACTCGCCCTGGGTGGGCCAGCCCATCCACTGCGAGTAGTCGATCTCGGCGAGCTTGTCGGCCATCCACCGGCGCGAGGTGCGCGCAAGCTGCTTCTGGGCGTCCGTCCCATCCACGAGCGCCCGCTCGCACAGTCGGTCCCAGGTGTAGAGGTAGCGGTAGTCGTCGATGCCCTCGCGCAGGGCCTCGAAGCCGATCGACGGCCCACCGGTCTCGTCGCCTATGGGCGGGAAGCGGTGCATGAAGACGAACTTGCGCTCCTCGTTCGGGGCGTAGGGATCCTCCACGTGCGATCGGTACGACCAGGTGTAGGCGCCCTTGGCGCCATTGAGCCAGAGGTGGAAGCCCTGCGAGAAGCGCGCGTTCTCGGGCCTGTGCGACGCGATCTCGACGTTGTAGAACCAGATGGTCTTGCCCAGCTCCTCCATCCGTGCGCGGAACTGCTCCCAGGCGTCCGCGTCGTAGACCCCGCGCTTGAGGAACGGGCCATCGTGGAAGTTGAGGTAGTCCATGAGCGGCAGCGCCTCTTCGAGGCCCTCCGGGTGCCCGTTCATGCCGTCCGCCTCGACCCGGACGCCGAGAGACTTGAGGATCGCCATCTCTGCCATCATGCGCTCGAACCGCGGGCGGTGCTCGAAGGCCTCGTCCACCGGCTGGAAGATGATCTCGGGCCAGCCCTCCTGCCGCGCCTTCTCCAGGATGCGCTCGATCACGCCCGCATACGCGCGGCGGTACGCCTCCGAGCCTAGCTCTCCCTGCTGCCCTGCGAAGCGGGCGGTGTCGCCGCCCATGAGCCACTGGACCGGCTCGGTGAAGC
Source organism: Candidatus Zipacnadia bacterium (assembly GCA_029820945.1). GTDB lineage: Bacteria > Armatimonadota > Zipacnadia > Zipacnadales > UBA5352 > JALGUJ01. The sequence goes on from JALGUJ010000003.1 coordinate 79,718, forward strand.
CCGCCGCGACGTAGGCCGCCATGCCGCGTTCGAGGTCCGTCTCGCCCGTCCACTGCACCTCGACCTGTCCGTCCACCACGCTCATCTCCGCGCCATGGTTGCCGCACAGCCCTACCGAGGTCATGCCGTGCTCGGCCTGATCGCGGAACTTCGCCTCCAGGGCGCCGGGGTCATCGGAGTAGGTGCGCACGCGGTCGTACATCCCCCACGCGATGCCCTCAGGGCGCATCAGCTCGATGGGGAGCACCTCAAGCTCTACCGGGATCTCCGCCTCGCCGCCATCAGACGAGACGATGACGGTGGCGCGGTAGAGCCCCGGCTGCGCATCGTCGGGCACGTGCACGGTGAACCAGAACCAGCGGGAGGTCCCGGCTGGCACGTCCACCGGGTGCATGTCCTCGATGAAGGCCGGCAGCTCGAGCATGTCGTCTGTGCGCGGGTGCATCCTGCGCCGCAGGTTCCGCACGACGCCCGCGTGCACGGCGTCCTCGGGCAGCGATGCGGCGTCGCCCGCGAAGGCGCTGATCCTGGCGCTCATGGCCTGCTGGTCGTCCAGGGCGCGGACGGCGAAGCTGATAGGCTCGCGCTCGCCGGGCGCCGCGAAGATGCGCACCGTCGGACCGAGCTGCTCCACGGTGGGGACGGTCGCGGGCATGACCACGTCCAGGTAGTTCGCCGCAAAGGGCACGAACCCACGCCGCCGGTCCGAATCGGAGACGGTAGGCATTGGCGTCGGGTCGGTGTGCTTCAAGGGTGGCATCCCCTCCAGGTCGGTCGGGTCGATGCTGATGTCGTCGTACCATGCGGTGACGGGCCCCCTGCGGCGGAAGTTGGTCCACAGGCGGAGGCGGACATGATGGGTCTCCGGGGGCGGGCTGAACAGCGCCACGAACCTGCGCCACTCCGTGTCCTCGTCCACCACGATCGCGTCGTAGTCGGCTCCCAGCCACGTGTTGTCCTCGCTCTGGTAGACGACCGCCACGTGCGCCGCGCCTCCCTGCGCGTTGGCCACCCTGAGCCACGCCGCCAGGCGGAAGACAGCGACGCCCTCGGGCAGCACAATGCGCTCCTGGTTCCAGAGTCCGTCGTCCATGGGCCGCGCCACGCCCGTGCGCACGCTGCGCGCGCCCTCGTGGACCACCTCGCTATCCCAGGCCCAGTCCGGCTCCCGGCGGTCCATGTCGTCGGTGTCGCCCTGCATGGTGTGCTCCCAGCCGAAGCTCCAGTGGTCGGGCATCCCATCGCCGTCGTCGTCGATCTCGAAGCCGGGGTTGGCGACGAGATTGGCCTGAGCGGCGAGGGGCGGTGCGCTGCAGATCAGCGCACTAAGTATGAGGATCGCGGGAGGCAGCATGTACGCTCGCACGCCGGTCATGACGACTTCTCCCTCGAACGGCAACATTGCCCTGACGGAGCGCCCGGCTCACTCATCGTCACTGTCGGGCCTGAAGGGAAGCTGCAGGACGAAGTGGGTACCCTCCTCGTCCGATCTGCAACTCAGGGAGCCGCCGAGGCGCGCCGCGAGCGTCGCGCAGAGAGGAAGGCCAAGGACGGGTGGCGCGAGGGGATACTGGATCCTGTCCGCCGGCAGCGGCTGCTGCGTGCGGGGCCGCAGTTCGTCGTCCGGGGCCGGCGGCCCCGAGTCGGTAACGATCATGGTCAGCATCTCATCGGCCTCGGCGGCCACATTCACCCGCTCTCCAGGCGTGCTGCGGTCGAGGCTGGAGAGAATGAGATGGTATAGGAGCTGCTTGAAGCCGCGCTCGTCGGCCTCGAGCTGCGGCAGGTCCGCCGGCACGTCCACCTCGAGCTTGATGTCGGCGCGCCGGGCCTGGCCCACGAGCAGCGTCTCGATGCGCCGCACCATCTCCCCCGGCTCAAACGGCGTCGGGGGCGAACTCATGTAGTAGCTGCGGCAGCGCCCCACGTCGAGGATATCGGTCACCAGCCGGAGGATCCGCTCCCCGCCTATGTGGCACTCCTCAGCCGCGTCTATCTGGCTCTCCGTCAGCTCGCCCAGGGTGCCGGTGGTCAGCAGCTCGGAGAAGCCCAGCACGACGTTGAGCGGCGTCCGCAGTTCGTGGCTGATGCTGGACATCAGCCGCTCCTGCACTCGTGCGAAGCCCGTGATCGCCTTATCGGCCTCGTTGCCCACGAACCCGATGACGACGACCTGGCGCGCGTCGGTGGCGTACCTGCTCGCGCGCACATGCACGACCCTCGCCTCGCCCGACCTCGTCCTGATGTTGCAGGCGTCGATCTGCGCCTCTCCCTCGTTCACGGCGGTGCTCAACACCCGATGCCAGTCAACGGCCGCACCGTCGGCGAGAAGCTCGGAGGGATCTGTGCCGGCCGTGACCTGCGCCGGACCGAACAGCTCGGTGGCCTCCTCGTTCGCGGCGACGATCTGGCAATTCCGGGGGTCTACCGCGAGAGCAGGGCAGAAGCAGTGCCGCAGCCTCTGCTCGATCCTGGCCCGCAGGTCGGTCGCCACCTCCGGCCCCGCCACCACCAGGAGCACGAGAATCAGTGCGGTGGCGGCGAGTGTCATCAGCGGTAACGCAATGAGCGCGGCGGGCCTCAGATTCCGCATATACGCAGTGGCCGAAAATGCGAGCATGAGGAGCAATAGCACGCACGCCGCGTAAAGGAGCGGGCGTCTCGACTCCCTCCCCTCGTCGCGTCGCGACCGCGATTCACCATCCGGAGCAGCCAACCAGAACCACCTCCGCGCATCATCGCTGCTATCTCCTGCCGTCACGAGCAAGCAGTCCGCTGCTTCGCACGCCCGGCCGGCGGGGATGCGGTCATTCCCCTATTCCGCGGCGACGCGCCTGCCTCCTTCCGCCTGGCGCCGGGATGTCCGCGCCGCCCGCGGCCGGTCGCGCGCCGCGCTCAGCTTCCGCCGGGGTCCCTCGCCAGCCATGAGTGCAGGTCGTGGCCGACTAGCCGCAGCCGATGTGCGACGGCGAGCAGGCACAGAGCGCCCCGATACTGCCACCATGGCAGCCGGTCGCGGTAGTGCTTCCGGTAGAACCGCGCGAAGCTGCGGTGCGACTCCGTGAGCATGCGGCGGCGCACCTGCGACGTCGATGCGCCGCCCACGTGGTCCATGGCCGCGTCCGGCACGAACCAGATCTCCCACCCCGCCTCCCACAGGCGCAGACACAGGTCCACATCATTGAAGAAGATTGGGAAGCTCTCGTCCAGCCCGCCGACCTCCGCCAGCGCCTCCGCTCTCACCATCAGCGCCGACGCCATCGGCTGATCGACGCGCCGCTCCTCGTCGTAGTCCCACCAGGTCATGCGGTACCTGCCGAACACGCGGCTGCGCGGGAACAGCCGGCTGAGCCCCAGCGCCTCGTAGAGCACCACGTCGGGCGTGGGGAAGCTCCGGCAGCTCGCCTGTACCGAGCCGTCGGGCAGGATCAGCTTCGGCGCCACCGCGCCCGCCTGATGGCGCCGCCTGAGCGCGTCGGCCAGCGCGTCCAGGGCGCCCTCATGCACCACGATGTCGGGGTTGAGCAGCAGGATGAGATCGCCGCGCGCCCGCTCGATGGCCTGGTTGTTCGCGCCCGCATAGCCCAGGTTCTCGTCGTTGGCGATCAGCGCGACCTGAGGATGGCGCTCGCGCACCATGTCGGCGCTGCCGTCGTCCGAGGCGTTATCCACCACGATGACCTCGCGCGAGATGGCGTCGGGCGCGTCGCGAATGCTGCGCAGGCAGCCGTCCAGGTAGTGGCGCGTGTTCCACGACACGATGGCGATGGAGAGATCAGGCCTCGTCATGCGCGCTCCACCGCCCTCGCGTACCCCGCCACCGTCCGGCGCGCGGTCTCCAGCCAATCAAACTGCCCCAGGCGCGCTCTGCCGCGCGCGGCCAGCTCCTCGCAAAGCTCCTGATCACTGAGCACGCGCACCAGCGCTTCGGTGATCGCCGCCTCGTCGCGGGGGTCAACCAGCAGGGCGGCATCACCGGCGACCTCGGGAATGGCCGAGACGTCCGAGCTGATGACCGGAGTTCCGCAGGCGAACGCCTCCAGCAGAGGGATTCCGAAGCCCTCATACAGCGACGGGAAGAGGAGCGCCTGCGCGGCGGCATACAGGCCCGGCAGGTCCGGGTCCGGCACGTAGCCCAGCGGCTGCACGTCCTCACCGGCGGCCTTGATGGCGCGCTCGGTCGGCCCACGGCGCCAGCCGCGCTTGCCCACGATCACCAGCCGGTGAGGGAGGTTCTCTGCCTTCCTTACGGCGGAGAAGGCCCTGATCGCCCGCGGGAGGTTCTTGCGCGGCTGTAGCACGCCCACGAACAACACGTAGGGTTGCTCAACACCGTGGCCTGCCAGCGTCTGCTCGGTCCGATGCGGGGACGGTGGAGCGAACCCGGGTGGAAGGGCGTTGGGCGTGACCGTGATGTCCGTAGGCGCGACGCCGTAGGTCTCGGCCATGTCGCGCCGCGTGCACTCTGACACGGCGAACACGTGCCGCGCCACCTTCAGCGTCGATCGCAGACCCAGGTCGAGCACGAGGCGGTCCTTGAGCGAGAACCACTCCGGGAAGAGCCGGAAGCTGACGTCGTGCACGGTGGTCACGAGCGCCGGGCGGCTGATTCTGGGGCCATTGTACTGGACGTGCAGGACGTCGAGCCCGTCGTCCCGCGCCGCGCGCGGCAGCGACACCAGCGTCCACAGCCTGGGATGCGGGGCGCCGAGCACGCGCAGCCGCCAGCCGTCGGGCGGCTGGCCGGCGCTCAGACAGGGCAGCTCCGCGGGCGGCTCACGATCGAAGTACAGAACGAACTCGTGCTGGGCGCCCTCTCGTTCCTGCAGCCTGCGCAGGCCGTCGATGAGCCCAAGCGTGTAGCTGCGATCGCCGGTCTTGGGGTAGGAGACCGCGCGCGCGTCGATGCCGATGCGCAGGCCTCCGCCCATGGCTCACATCAGCCGGCCTTCCATGTTGCGGTACACCTCGTCCATGTCCACGGCCAGCTCGACGACGCGGAAGTGGGTCTGCGCGTCGGAGACGACATCGTCGCGGTCGCCCAGCACGGGGCCCATGATGGTCCAGAAGCTCCCCCTCGCCAGCGCGCCACACGCGACCAGCAGGCGTGCCACGGTTTCGTACAGACTCCCGTGGTGTTTGCCGAAGTAGCGAAACGTGGCTCGATGCGCGGCCTTCGCCCGCTCCAGCGACGCGCCGCCCCAGCTCCCTGCCTCGTGGTGATAGATGCGCGCGCCCGGCAGGTACCACCGCTCATAGCCAACCTGCGAGAGCCGGTAGCACCAGTCCACGTCCTCGCAGTACATGAAGTAGCGCTCGTCCAGGCGGCCAACCTGCTCCCAGACGCTGCGCCTGACCGCGATGCAGACGCCCGACAGCCACTCGACGCGCCTGGGCCGGCCGTGGTCCCACCAGGTCATGTCGTAGGCGCCGAAGGTCCTGCTGCCCGGCATCAGGCGGTGCAGGCCCAGTTGGGCCACCAGCGTCAGCCACAGCGTCGGGAATGCGTGGCAGGTGTGCTGCAGTCGGCCATCAGGCCCGTACACCGCGGGGCCTGCGGCGCCCGCCTCGGGCCGCTCGTCGAGGAACGCGACCAGGTGCCCCAGCGCGCCCTCGCACACCCGCGTGTCGGGGTTGAGCATCAGCAGCACCTCCCCCGACGCGGCCGCCATGGCCTGGTTGGTGCCGCCGGCGAAGCCGAGGTTCTCCTCGTTCGCCATCAGGCGCACCTCGGGGAACCGCTCCCGGACCATCTCGACCGTTCCGTCGCCCGAGGCGTTGTCGACAACGATGACCTCCAGCGACAGCCCGTCGGAGTGCTGCTCTATGCTTTGGAGGCACTCGGCGAGCAGGTCGCGGCATTCGTGGGAGACGATGCAGATCGAGAGGTCCATGTCAGCCCTGCGGGGCCTCGCCCGCGGCCTCGTCCCTCCTCGCGAGCTGCTCGATGATCGCGTCGCACACCTCGCGCACCGCACCTTGCCCGCCACCACGCTCCGTGACCCAATCGGCCTGCGCCTTCACGGCATCCGTCGCGTCCGCGACGGCCACTCCCAGTCCCACCACGTGCATTGCCGGCAGGTCGCTGAGGTCATCGCCGATGTAGACCGCGCTCTCGGCTGCGATCCCGGTGCTCTCCAACAGCTCTGTAACGGCCTGCTCCTTGTCCATGCGGCCCAGCACCACGTGGGCGATGCGCAGGATCCGGCAGCGCGCCGCGCTGATCGGCGAATCGTCGCCGCTGACCACTGCGGTGGGAAAACCCATCGCCGCCAGCCGCACCAGCCCGAAGCCGTCCTTGACGTCGAACCGCTTCATCGCCTGGCCGCCGGCGTCGAAGTACATCCCGCCATCGGTCAGCACACCGTCGCAGTCGAGGATGAGTATCCCAACAGGGTCAGGCAGCACCGTCTCGATGCTCACGTCGGATTCCCCTCGTTGGACAGGTCGAAGATAAAGAGGAGCGGCACGCCGTGCAGCTCGATGGTCGCGCGCGGACGACGCGTGGCCAGCAGCCCGCGCGACAGCTCGGTGAACTCCGTGCTCTTGTTCTGGAAGATGGCGAAGTCCGCCTCCTCGATGGTCTCCGGGCCGGCCGTGGTCCGGATGTCATTGCGCAGGACGCCCAGCGACCGGTAGACGCCCATCGTCGCCTCGACGCCGGGCGGTTCGATCCACGCCAACGCGCCGGGGGGCGCATGCTGGTTCAGCCAAAGCGCGCCACTCAGGTAGGTCTCGCCCCAGTAGGTCGGCTCCATCCCGGCTCTCGCGGCGCCGGGCAGGCCGCCGATCAGCGCGTTGTAGTAGCTCATCTGATAGGGGTGGTAGTCCACCACTGCGCGCAGAGGGAGGGCCAGCGCGATCAGAACGACCAGCACCGCGGCGATCTGCGGCATGCTCTCGCCCGCTCCGCGCCCCCTGCTGGCGACCCAGCGCCTCGCCGCGCCCGCGGCCCAGCCGATGCCCACGCCCGCCGCCACGGCCAGCAGCGGGAAGATCGGCTGGAAGAGCCGCACGCCGTTGTACTTGGGCGTTCCCGGCAGCGAGTTCATCAGCACATGCACCAGCAGCGCCCAGCCGATCAGCGCCCCCGCGGCCCGCCGCCGCCACGACGTGTCCGCCCATCGCTCGCGCCAGTCGGCATCCGGCACAGTACGTGGTTCCCGCACCATGCACGCCGCACCTGCCGCCGCGGCCAGAAGCGTCGTCACCGGCGTGGTGATCAGCGTCATCACCAGCGGGTAGTGCCACGGCGCAGGAGCCCAGCGGCGACCGAAGTAGGTCACGTGGATCTGCCAGTGGCGCATGTGGAAGGCCATGTACGAGCCCAACCGGGCGAGCGTATCGTGCCAGAGCCACGGCCAGGTCAGCAGGAAGCTCAGCGGCCCGACGGTTGCGCCACACACGAGCGCGGGCAGTAGTGCATCCCGCGCGTAGAGCGCGAGCCACGGGACGACGATGATCGGGACGAAGAAGGCGTTGACCTTGGTGCTCAGCGCGATCCCCCACGCCGCCGAGCCGGCCGCCGCCCACCACCAGCTCCGCTCACGCGCCGCCAGGTAGAACAGGTGCAGCGAGACGAAGATGGCCGCCATCACGGGGGCGTCGAGGGCAAGCAGGTGGCTGTGGGCGAAGGTGCGCGGCAACGTGAGCAGCGCTCCCACCGCGGCGAGCGCCTCGATCCGCCCCCACAGCGAGGCCACGAACAGGTAGAGGCCCGCGCACGCCGCGCCGACCAGCAGATGGGTCCCGAAGCGCAGGGCCGCGAGCGCCGGCAGCAAGCCGGCGACGACCGGCGTGGTCAGCGCGGCCCAGAGCTTCAGGAAACCCGGCTGCTGCTCGTTGCGCGCATCCCAGAACGGCCTGATGCCACTGTCGCTGAGCGCATCACCGGGGTCGATGCGCAGGAGCCGCAGCCACGCGCCGGCCTCCTGCGCGCGCGACATGTACACCGGCTCGTCGTAGCCCAGACCGTAGCTATGGGCGGTCATCGCCAGCACGAAGACCGTGAGCGCGAAGACCGCGACCGCCTCGGGCGCCCGCGCCGGCCGGGGGCTCATCGCGGGCGCCCCCCGGAGGCGTGGAAGCCAACGAGGCCCGCCAGCAGGCCCAGCGCGACGAGCGTGCCGAACATCCCGAGCCGGAAACTGCTCGGCAGGTACACGAACCGGACGGACCGCCCGGCGCGCTCGAGCCTGACCGCGCGGCACACCAGGTTCGCGGCCACGATGGGCGCCTCAACGCCATCCAGGTAGGCACGCCAGCCGGGATAGGCGACGTCCGCCAGCACCAGCCATCCACCCGCGGCCAGGTCACCCTCCACGAGCACCTGGTTCGCGCCATACTCGGTGACGCGCGCCTCCCCGACCGGCGGCCTCTCAGCGGGCATTGGCCCCGCCCCGACGATGTGGATGGACCGCGGATCGAACTCAGGCGACTCGATCGCCGCGAGCACGTGCGCGCGCGTGGAGTGCGAGATCACCTCGCGCGCGAGGAAGGCCCGCGGCGCCGCCTGCTCATTCTCGTACAGGCGTGTCTCATAGTTGCCCACCAGCCGCCAGCCCGGGACGTTGATCACCAGCGGCGTCACGAGGTACCGCACCGCGAGCATGTCCAGCGCCGCGTGCGCGGGATCGACCTGGGCGAAGCCGTAGCGCTCGCTCGTCGCGGCCCCAAGCAGCGTGTGGTAGGGCTCGTAGATCAGCGACTCCGAGCCCTGCATCGATTGCAGGCCGAAGATCATGTGCGTGTTCGGCGGCATGCGGTTGAGGAAGTCGGGGCCGATGGAGGCGATGCGCGCGGGCTCATCCGACCTGATGGCCGCGACGACCGCCGGCTCGATGTCCAGGTACTCCACGGGTCCCTCGGGCGTGAACCGCTGCATGAACACGCCCAGGTCCACGGCCACCAGCACGGCCAGCGCCCACCACGCGCAGTGCGAGCGCGAGGCCACGGCCCAGGCGATCGTGACCCATGACGCGAGCAGCAGCACCGCGAAGCGCCCAATCTGGCCCAGCGTATAGCCGCCAAGCTCCACCGGCAGGCCCGCCGCCTCGAGGCTCCCGGAGAAGACCCACGTCGCCATGCCTCCCGCCAGCCCGACGAGGAGGAGCGCCAGGCAGGTGGCGGCAAGCACAGCCCCCGGCCGGAGACGTGTGTCACGCGCCCTCATGAGCGCCTCGGCCCCGAGGCCCGCCAGCACCGCGCCCGCGGCGCAGGCCAGCATGAGCGCCCGCCCGACCCCCGTGAGCTGGTCATAGCCCGGCACCAGCCGGCGCAGCGCGAGGTTCAGGGGAGTGCCGAAGGCGAGAGCCAGCGCGACCAGGAACATCGCCAGCCAGAACCAGCTCTGCGAGCGCGGTCGCAGCACCAGGCCGCAGATCGCCAGCACGAGTGGGCCGATGCCCAGGTACCAGCTCGTCTCGCTGTAGGTCCGGTAGGCGCGGCCCCACCAGGTGTTCAGGTCCGCGCCCCAGTGATTGCCGTGGGCGGGGTTGCCGAAGACGTCCGGCATCAGTCCCAGCAGCAGTTGCGGTGTTGCCAGAGCGTGGTGAACCTGCGTCTGGTAGCCGACTCCGCCGGAGCGGTAGTTGAGGCGCGCGAACTCCAGTGATGGAGCGAGCTGGCAGGCGGCCAGCAGCCCGCCGATGGCCCCTGCCGCAGCGATGAGCGCGGCCCATCGCACGCCGGCGCCGAGACCGCGCTCTCGCCCCAGCGGCACCAGCCGGAAGAGAGCGTACGCCACCATCGCGAGCAGCACATAGACGGAGACCTGCAGGTGGCCGGCGAGGAACTGCATCCCGACGCCCAGCGCGGTCAGCCCCAGCCAGCGCGGGTCGAGGCGCCGCACCGCCAGCTCCACGCCGAGCACGATCAGCGGCAGCCAGCCCGCGACGGAGCGCAGGGCCGGGAAGGTGAGCCACCCCGTGAAGAAGCCGCTGAGCGCGAAGGTGATGCCCCCGATCGCCGCCCCGGGGGGCCGCACGCCCAGGGCGCGCAGGAAGGCGTACATGCCACCGGCGGCGAGAAGGTGAAACAGGAGCGTGGCCCAGCCAAGAGCGCGAAGCGGGTCGATCAGATAGTGCAGCCAGGTCTCCGGGTAGAAGACCGCCGACTGGCCGTTGGCGACGAAGGGCGCCCCGGAAAGCATCTGCGGGTTCCACAGCGGGATCTCGCCGGCGCGCACCGTGCGCGCGGCGAAGAGCCGCCAGGGGTAGAACTGCTGCACCGCGTCGAGGATAGGCACGCCGGGGCCGCGGTAGTCCGGGAACTCGTGCAGGTGTGCGCGCCACGGCTGCATGCGCATGTACAGCCCGGTGGGCAGCAGCGCCCGACCGCCGATCGTCACGGGCCAGGTCACCGCGAGAGAGACCGCGGCGATGAAGCCCAGCGCCAGCAGGTCAGGCCTGATGCTCGCAACGGCCCGGCTCATACGCTCTCTCCCATCATCCCGAGACGCGGGCTCTGCGATCGCTGGATGCACGCCTCCACGTATACCCGCATGCCCACCATCGTGTCGCTACCGGCGCGCGAGCCTCGATTACCGGGGTCGCGCTGACGCTGCCGCCCCGTCCGGCCGGACGCGGTAGACACTGACGTCGCCGCTGCTAAAGACCTCCCGCAGGAAGCCCGCCGTGGTCTCCCGGAACTGAGCCGCCGGGTCGTCGGGAGGTGTAAGCCCCGCCGCCAGCATGATCTGCCGCGCGATGAGCGCCTCGCGTGGCCCGTAGACCACGTAGTCGGCGCCTATCTGCTCGATCGCGGCGCGAAGCACCTTGGCGCTGCGGCCCGGTATCAGGAACTCACCGATGAAGTTAACCGCGTCGCCGAAGTGCAGCGTCTCGGCCCAGTGCCCTGCGAAGACCGTGCAGCGGGCGCGTGGCGGGATGTGACTTCCGGTCAGCGACGAGCAGAGCACGACGTCGGTCTCGTCGGCCGTGCGCCCCAGGTACCTGATGGCCCTGACCTCGTCGAAGGTCAGGTAGATCGGCGGCTGGAGGACGTAGAGCAGGTCCCGGTTGTTGCTCGCCACGTGGTGCAGGCAGGAATCCACGAAGAGCACGTTCGACGGCAGCGCCAGCACCACCGCCAGCGCGATCAGCAGCGCCGCGCGACCCTTCGCGCCCGGCGCCGAGAGCCATCGGCGGCCCAGCACCTCCACCAGCCCGACGCCCGCGAGCATGCACAGCGGGATGTGCAGGCCCTCGGCCATCTTACGCTGGAAGGACACCGGAGCGTAGAGGAGGGCGGCATTCGCCACCACCCAGGCCACGGGCAGCAGCAACCGTGGGGTCTCCTCCCTCCGCCGCACCACCCAACAGCCGCCGACAACAGCGAGCACCAGGATCAGGCCGTAGCCGGCCGCGAAGTCGAGCGGCGGCGGGGACAGCGTCTTCGTGTTGATCTTCTCCAGGTACGCCGGGTCCTGCTGCGACGCGTACCACGCCCAGACCGGCGACGGGAGCGCGATGACGAAGATGATGGCGTATTGCGTCAGCGCCCGCGAGAGGCTGATGCGCCGCATCGCCACCAGCAGCAGCGCGAAGAGGAGGATGGTGCCGTGCACCACGAAGACGTCGTAGGTGTGCACGTTCCCCAGCAGAAGCAGCAGCACCCCGGTCGCGACGGCCCACCGCCGGTCGCCGCGCTCCAGAGCCAGCACGGCGCCGATCATCACCGCGCACAGCAGCGACATCGACCACACGAAGAGCGGGTTAAGCAGCAGCGATAGGAATGTCACCGCCTCCGGCATGACCTGCCAGGTCTGAGGCGGCAGCGGCGCGTAGTCGGGCGGCCGCAGGGGCGGGGGCAGATACTCCGGGCGCGACTGCGCCCAGATCGCGGCCAGCCAGCCCACGCCCGAGCCCAGCGAGGCCAGCGCCAGGGCGGCCCAGCGCGTGGCCACCGAGCGCGTCAGACAGGCCGCGAGCAGATAGACCGAGGTCAGCAGGACCAGCCCGCCGAGTAGCCGCGCGCCGTGAAAGACGACCGCCGGCTGAACGCGGGCAAGCGCCGTGACGCGCCCGAGGCCCTGCAGGAAGATGTTGAAGAAGTGCGGGTTCTGGGGGAGCGCCGTGTACTGGTTGCGCAGCAGCAGGCGGCCCTCGGCGGCCTGGCGCGTCCAGGCGAGGTAGACGTTGCCCTCATCGACGCCCCAGATGAAGCCCTGGAACTGGTGACCCTCCGGGGCATGCGCGATCGCCCAGAGGTAGGGCAGCGCCGTCAGTCCCACCACCAGAAGCGCCCATAGCACGACGAGCGCCATCTCGCCGGCGGAGACGAGGCGCCGTTTCAGGGGCCTCCCCGCGTCTCTGTGCATGGTCAGCGCCTCTCGCTCCTCAATCAGACCCTCCTGGGGGCAGGCGTCGCCCGGGCCACGTGGCCGCACAGCAGCCCGCCAATGCGCCCAGGGCCACCAGCGTCAGGAAGACGCCGAGCCGCACGCTGAAGGGCTCGAATACCAGCCGCGCGCGAGCGTCACCCTCGCTTAGCGGCACGCCGCAGAAGGTCCGGGCGACGCAGACGACCTCCCGCCGCTGCTCGCCAACATAAGCGTTCCAGCCCGGGTAGGAGGTTTCCGTGACGATCAGCCAGGGCGCCGGACCGTGCGTATCCAGGTCTTCGACCAGGATGGTGCTCGGCCCCTCGCGCCTGTAGTGGGCGGGCCGCACGTCGCGCACGGTATCTCGCGTCGCCGGCCCCGGCACGGCGCATTCGGGCTCATCGGCGACTGCGGCCTCCCATCGCGGTCCGTCGGGCGCCACGAAGGCGCGCGGCAGAGCCTGCCCCCTCTCCGCCACCGTGACGCCGCCCCCCTGCGGGTCCATCGTGGCCACGACGGAGAGCCCTGCCAGCTCGTACAGCGGGCTATCCACGCCCATCAGCAGCAGCATGTTGCCGTTGACCGCGGGCGAGGGCTCACCCCCCTCCGCCTGGGCGACGAACCTGCGGTAGGCCTCGGGCAAAAGCGAATCGTATCCCGAAATGCTGTCGTAGCCGTAGACCGTCGCCGCGTTGGGCGGGAGCAGAGCATGCGGGGCGTGGAGCATGCTCCACGCCCGGCGGGGCGTCACGGCGAGCACGCGTCCCGGCGCCCGCGTGAGCCGATCTGTCGTGGGCGTCGGGGCGTAGACGTGCTCGCGCCGAGCCTTGGGCAGGTAGTCATACGCCCAGGGGAGCAGCTCGACCAACAGCACGCACAGCGAGACCGCACACAGGACGGCGCCGGCGCGGTATCCCGACCGCTCCCGCCGCCCACTCTCTCCCTCCGCCCGTGCGCGCAGGCTGGCGCTGATCGCCTGCAGCCCGAGACCCGCCGCCACCGCCAGGGCGAATGTGTAGACCGAGAGGACCCGCGTGAAGCTGCCGGCCAGCGCCAGGCCCGGGATGCCCCAGTACATCGCGCGGGCGAGCGGCCCGCCCATGGCGACGCTGAGCGTTGCCGCCGCCAGCACCATGAAGAACGCGTAGTGCCTGGTGCGCGCGAAGAAGAGCCCGCCGAGGGCCAGCACGACGGTGACGATGCCGACGAACCCGCAGTGCTCGGCATAGGGCAGCCCGTAGCGCACCAGAATGTGATCGCCGCGCGAGGGATTGCCGTAGGCGTCCGGGCGCAGCAGGATGACGGCCTCCTCCGGCTGGATGACGCGCGCGAGGTGGAACTGCAGCCCCGCCTCGGTCGGCCGCCTCGACCCGCGGCTCGAGTTCTCTCCCAGCTCAAGCGTCGGCAGAACCTGGGCACCGGACAGCAGCCCGCCCAGCGAGAATGCCAGCAACAGGGCAGGCAGCCGCGCCGGCCGCCGGTTCACAGCCTCCCACAGCGCCCTACACGCGGCATACAGCAGCGCCGCCAGACAGACGTAGGCCGATATCTGGAAGTGGCCGGCCAGCAGGGCCAGGGCGATCGCCGCGGCGAGCACGGGGACGCCCCGCCGGTCGCCCTCGAAGACCAGGGCGATTCCCAGCAGCGCACCCGGCAGCCACGTCAGCGCGTTGACGAGCGTCGGCAGCTCGCACCAGGTGACCATGAAGCCGCCGAAGGTGAACGCGACCGCCGACAGACAGGCCGGCAGGTGGTCGAGGCCGATGCGGCGGCAGAAGAGGAACGTCAGAACCGCGGCGGCCGCGAAGTGCAGCGCCAGTAGCAGGCCCATCCCCCACCTCACATCGACCAGCGCCAGCAGCCAGTTGGGCGGGTAGAAAAGGGCTGACTGCCCGTTGGCCACGAAGGGGTAGCCGCAGAACTGGTGGGGATTCCAGAGCGCCATCTCGCCCGAGCGCCAGGCGCGCGCGGCAAGCAGGCGCCAGGGGTAGAACTGAGCGACGCTGTCCCAGAGCAGCGGCGTCCACTGCCGGTCGGTATCGGGCAGGTCGGCCTCGCTGAGCCAGGGCTCCATGCGGGCCTGGAAGCGCGCCGCCATCGGCGTGGAGGGGCCGAACAGGCAGTCCGCCCAGAAGCCGGCGCACAGCAGCGTGAGGCCGGCAATGGCCGCGATCGTGAGGCGGTTGCGGGCGGGCGGGCTGCTCATGGCCGGGATTATACGCCATGCCGCCTCGGAGGACAAAGCGCGGCGAGGCGGCGCGTCAGGGGATCTCGTCGGGCGTCTGCTCAACAGCGGCCGGCGCCTCTGCCGCCTCCGCCCCGTAGCTGGCGGCCACGGTCAGCACCCCGACCAGGATCAGCGCCACGCCGCCGATGCGCAGCAGCGGAAGCGTCTCGTCAAGCAGCCACCACGACAGGACGACGACCATCACGAAGCTGAGGGCGACGAAGGGGTAGGCGTAGCTGAGCTCGAGGCGCGAGAGCGCAATGAGGTAGAGCAGCGAACTGACCCCGTAGAGGATGAAGCCCGAGAGGACGTAGGGCGTGAAGATCCCCTTGAGCACGGCCAGCGGCGAGGCGCCCCCGCCGAGCTGGTTGACGCCGAGCTTGAGGCAGACCTGGCCGCCGGCCCCAAGCGAGACGGCGGCGACCAGCAGCGCGATCGCGCGAATGGGCAACGTGGACCCCTCCCAGCGCGTTCCACTTCGGTGCAAGGCGGCAGCACAGGAGCCATCGCCACCTGAGACCGGAGGGTGTCCCCGCTCCGGGCGGCGATGGCTCCTGCGCCCTGGAATCTCGGGCCCAGCGGCCGGGGTGACTAGAGAAGCTCGCCGACCAGATCGACCGCCGAGGCGGCGTCGGGCGCGTAGCCGTCGGCTCCGATCTCGTCCGCGTAGCTCTGTGTGACCGGCGCGCCCCCGATAATGACCTTCACCTGGTCGCGGATGCCGGCCTCAACGAGAGCATCCACCGTGTCCTTCATCGACGGCATGGTCGTCGTCAGCAGCGCCGACAGCGCGATGACGTTCGCCCCGCCCTCGGCGGCCTCGACGAACTGCTCAGGCGAGACATCGACCTCAAGGTCGATGATGTCGTAGCCGCCGCCCTCGAGCATCATCGCCACGAGGTTCTTGCCGATGTCGTGGAGGTCGCCCTTAACCGTGCCGATGGCGACCGTGCCGCGCGCTTCGATTTCGCCCTCGACCAGCAGAGGCTTGACATGGTCCATGGCGGACTGCATCGCCCGAGCCGCGATCAGCACCTCGGGAACGTAGAACTCGTTGTTCTTGAACTTCTCGCCCACCACGCTCATCCCGGCTATGAGGCCCTCGTTGATGATCATGCCAGGCCGCACGCCCTCATCGATGGCCTCTTGGGTGAGGCGCTCTGCCTCCTCCTTCTGGCCGTTGATGACAGCCTCCGCCAACGCCTGCAGGTCCGCCATTTCCTTGACCTCCTGTTTCCTCTGTGACCGTCCTGTGCGCCGGACGCGCTCGCTGCACGCGCGTCTGTGTTAGGCTTGCGCTTCCGGAAAGATCATGCTGTCGGCAAAGACCACCTGGAAGTCCGGGTTACCCATGAGCTCGATGTGCTCGGCCCGATCCGCCAGCTCCACCGCCCGCGCTCGCTCCTCGACGGACATCAGCGCCGCCAGTGCGCCGGCTCCCGCCGCATTGCCCACGCTGCGGATGCGCTCCAGCGGCACCGGCGGCAGCAGACCCATCCGCAGGGCGCTGCGGCGATCGATGTAGTTGCCGAACGCTCCGGCGAGCAGCACTTCCTCCACCGCGCCGGGCTCGATGCCCGCCTCCGCACAGAGCAATTCGACCGCGGCCCGCACCGCACCTTTCGCGAGCTGAACTTCGCGCAGATCTCTCTGCGTGAAGGTGATCTCGCCATCGCCGTTACTGGCGTTCTCGGCCACCAAGAACTCTCGGTCCGAGGCCTCACCGCGAAGCCGTGACGCAAGCCCCTCGGGCAGCCCCCTCGCTGCGTCGGCGTCCAGCAGTCGCCCGGTGCTGTCCACCACGCCTGCATCCAGCAGCGTGGCGACGGCGTCAAAGATACCCGAGCCGCAGATGCCGTTCGGGCGCGCGGCCCCGATTGTCGAGTAGCCGATGGTGCCGTCGCGCAGCCACACGCGCTCTATGGCACCTTCCGCCGCGCGCACGCCGCGACTGATCTCGCCACCCTCGAACGCCGGGCCGGCCGCGCATGACGTGACCAACAGCCGCTCGCCCGACCACAGCATGACCTCGCCGTTGGTCCCGATGTCAATGGCGAGAACGGGTCGGTCCCGCTCGGCGATGCGCGAGATGAGCAGCACGCCGACGGTGTCCGCTCCCACGAAGCCCGCAATGACTGGCAGGCAGTATAGGCTGCCCGCCCGGTTCACTGCAAGACCCGCGTCCTCGGCCGAGACCACCATCGCCTGCTTCGTCACCGGCACATATGGCGACTGAGCGAGGTGCGTGGGATCGAGGCCGAGAAAGAGGTGGTGCATGCACGTGTTCCCGACCACGGACACCTCGTAAATGTCCCGCCGCCGCACCCCCGCCTTGCCCGTCGCCTCCGCCAGCAGGCGATTGATCGCGTCTACGATCAGCTGGCGCATGTCGTCGAGGCCATTGGGGGCGCGCTGCACGTGCTCGATACGCGATATCAGGTCATGCCCATAGCGCGCCTGCGGGTTAAGGTCGGAGGCGGTCGCGAGCCTCTCGCCCGTCACAAGGTCCACGAGGTAGGCGACCACGGTGGTAGTGCCGATGTCCACGGCGGCCCCCAGGCAGCAGGGCTCGGCGTTCGGCGGCCGCACTGCCGTCAGCACATCGCCGACCATCACCACGGTCGCGGAAAAGCCGTTGGCGCGCAGCACCGATGGCAGCTCGGCCAGCGCGCGCCGGTCTATCTGCAGCTCCCCCGGCGGCACCCCGAGACCGTCGGCTACCCTCTCGGCATCGCTCCGCTGATCGTCAAGGCTCGGCGCGGGGAGTTCGAGCACGCGGCCCGTGACGTTTGGAGCCAGCGCGACGTCCTGCCAGACGTCCTCGGACAGGATCTTGCCCCCGACCGTCCTGGAGTCGGAGGGCACGATCACCTGCGAGTCCTCGACGAGCACCGCCTCGCAGGCGAGCCGCACGCCATTGCGCAGCTCCTCCCCCGTAAGCAGGTCGCGCTCCGCCTGCGTCGGCTCCGCGCAGCCCCTCTCGGCGAAGACGCGACAACGCCCGCAACGCCCGCGGCCGCCGCACGGCGCGGAGATGGGCACGCCGAGCTGCTCGGCCGCAGCGAGGATGGTTGTGCCGGGCCAGACCTGTCCCGTCTGGCCCCCCGGCTTGAACTGGACGCGGATCATCCTGCAAAAACCGGCCCCGCGGACTCCCGCCTCGGGTCCGGTTGCTCACACCCTTCGCATCAGTCGTAGTACGATAGCTGCTTCTGCGCCTCCACCCCGTGCCTGGAGTTCGGGTCCAGCTCCACGACCCGGTCGAAGAAGGGCCGCGCCTCCTCGTACATCCCCAGCATCGTGTAGTGCTTCCCTGCATCGAGCAGGTACTGCTGATTGGTCGGCTCCAGCTCCGTCGCCTGCACGATCTTCGCGAGAGCGTCATCGAACTCGCCGGTGTTCATCAGGCACAGCCCCAGGCCCCACAAGGCCTCCGCGCATCCCGGGTCCTCCGCCAGTACGTGCTCGTAGAGCCCCATGGCCTCGTCATACTGCCCATCGACACGGTATTCGTGGGCCTGTTCCAGCCTATCACTGTCAGCGGCCATCAGGCAGCAACTCCACCTCCGGATGCGCGCTTCCCGTTGTCCTTCCACCGCCGTGCGCGAACGTCATCACATGCGGTCGGACATATTCCTCAGTCGAATCGGTCGCCGACCTGCAGGCGAGCCCCGCGTAGGAACTCCTCGCCCGACATAGGACGCTTGCCCGCGGGCTGCAGGCGGCAGATCTCCACCGCCCCCTGCCCTGCCATCACCACGAGCCCTGCGTTGCTGGAGAGTTCGACAATCTCGCCGGGCGTCCCTTCCTGCGTTAAGGGAATTTGTACGCGTTTCAACTCCTGCACCTTCACGCGCGTGTCACCAAGTCGGCACCATGCCCCCGGCCACGGCGTACACGCCCTCACCCCGTTGCGTATCTGCTCCGCGTCACGCTCCCAGCAGATCCGGCAGTCATCTGGGCTGACCCGCCCCATGTAGCTCGCCCGCGACGGATCCTGCGGCACACGGTGCGCGGAGCCCGCGCCGATCAGGTCTACGGCCTCCAGCAGCAGTTCTGTGCCCACAGCCGTCAGGCGCTCCGTGAGCGTGCCTCGGTTGTCATCCTCGGCGATCTCGACCTCCCGCTGCAAGATGATGTCGCCTGCATCAAGCTCCTCGGCCATGAACTGAACGGTCACGCCGGTGCGCTCGAGGCCCTTCAGGAGAGCTCCGTAGACCGGCGCGGCGCCACGCAGCTCGGGCAGCAGCGAGTAGTGAACGTTGACGAACCCCAGCGGCGGCAACTCCAGCAACGCGGGTCGCAGGATCTGGCCGTAGGCGACCACGACCCCGAGCTCCGGTGCGAGAGCGCCCAGGGCCTCGATGAACTCCGCGGCTGCCGCGGACTCGGGCGCCATCACGCGCAGCCCCAGCTCCTCGGCCGCCCGCTTCACGGCGCTGGGTCGCAGCTCTCTGCCCCGGCCTGCGGGCCGGTCTGGCTGCGTGACGACCGCCACGACGTCGTGCCCCGCGTCGGCCAGCGCTCCCAGGTATTTGACCGCCGGGGGAGGAGTGCCGAAGAAGGCGATGCGCATCCTACCCGGTGTCCTCCCGCTGCGCCCTCAAGCGTTCGAAGGCCGCCTCCGCCTCCTCGATGGTCGTCTCCTCCATGCGGTAGCCACTCTCCTCGCGCTCGTCTGGCCGCATCCAGTAGAGGCTGTCGGGCTCGACGCGGTCGATGAACAGCGTTCCCCGCAGATGGTCGAACTCGTGGACGAGGCAACGCGCCATCAGGTCCTCGCCCTCCACCTCGATCTCCTCCCCGTCTACGTTCATCGCGCTCACCAGCACACGCTGGGGCCGCACCACGATGCCGCTCAGCGTCGGCAGGCTCAGGCAGCCCTCCTTGCCCTCCTCGCGTCCGTCCTCCTCGGCGATCTCTGGGTTGATGAGGGCGATCGGCTCACCGCCCTCGAGGTCCGGACGCACGACGGCAACCGCCAGAGGCACACCCACCTGAACAGCGGCCAGTCCCAGGCCGCTGTTGGCCAGCATGGTCTCACGCAGGTCACGTATCAGCTCCACGACCTCGTCGTCTATCTCACGAACCCGGCGCGCGGCCCGGCGCAGCACCGGGTCTCCGCAGTACACAATCCGTCTGACGGCCATCGAAGCTCGCCTTCTTCGCAGCGGCACGCGGGCGTGCCGTCACATCATGTCGAGCGGGTCCACGTCAACGACCACCGCGGCGGCGTCCTCGCTCAGCGCCCCAAGCGCGCCGACAAGCGCCTCCCGCAGCTCGGAGACGTCCGACCCCTTCAGCAGCAGGTGGAAACGGTACTGCCCGCGCAGCCGCGCCAGCGGCGCGGCCGCCGGGCCCACGAACTGCATCCGTCCCCGACGGTGCTGCAGTCCCCGCTCCTGCAGCTCATATGCCAATCGCCTGGAGATGGACAGCGCGCGCTCCTCGCGCGCATCGCTGACTGTCAGGTTGATCAGTCTCGCGAATGGAGGATACATGTTCTCGCGACGATTGGCAAGCTCGTGTTGGTAGAACGCCTGGTAGTCGTGGCGGCTGGCGCTGACGATGGCGATGTGGCCTGGGTTGTAGGTCTGCACCAGCACCCGCCCGGGCTTGTCGGCCCGTCCCGCCCGCCCCGCCACCTGGGTGAGGAGCTGGAAGGTGTGCTCGGCGGCCCGGAAATCGGGACGGTTCAGCCCCGTGTCAGCGTTGAGCACGCCCACCACCGTCACGTGCGGGAAGTCGTGACCCTTCGCGATCATCTGGGTGCCTATCAGGACGTTCGCCTCGCCCTCGGCGAAGCGGCGCAGGATCTCGGCGTGCGCGCCCTTGCGCGCCGTCGTGTCGCGGTCCATGCGCAGGACCCTCGCGTCCTCGAACTCACGAGAGACTTGATCGGCCACGCGCTCGGTGCCCAGCCCGTGGAAGCCGATGTCCTCCGACCCGCACGAGGGGCAGACCTCGGGTACGGGCACCGAGTAGTCGCAGTGGTGGCAGCGCATCTGGCGCGTGGCGTGGTGGTAGATGAGCGATACCGAGCAGTGCGGGCATTGCAGCGTGAAGCCGCACTCGCGGCAGAGCACGAAGGTTGAGAAGCCGCGGCGGTTCAGGAAGAGCATGGCCTGCTCGCCGCGCTCCAGGCACTCGGTGAGGGCGTCGAGCAGCCGCTGACTGAATGTCCCGCTCCTGCCCATCAGCGTCTCGCCGCGCAGGTCGATGATCTCGACCTCAGGCAGCGGCCGCGCGTCGATGCGCTGGGGCAGCTCGCACAGCCGCAGCTCCGTGTCGGGCCGCTGGGCATCGTGGTAGGACTCCATCGAGGGCGTGGCGCCGCCCAGCACCAGCGCGGCGTCGTGCTGCATCGCCCGCCGCCGCGCCACCTCGACTGCGTGGTAGCGCGGGGGCACATCCTGCTTGTAGGCGCCCTCGTGCTCCTCGTCGATCACGATCACGCCTATGTCCCGCAGGGGCGCGAAGACCGCCGATCGCGCCCCCACCACCACGTCGGCCGCACCGCGGCGCACGCGCATCCACTCGTCGAAGCGCTCCCCCGCCCCCAGGGAGCTGTGCAGCAGCGCCAGGCGGTCGCCGAAGCGCGCGCGGAAGCGCCCCACCATCTGCGGGGTCAGCGCGATCTCCGGGACGAGGATGATGGCGCCCCTCCCCCGATCCAGCGCGGAGTTGATGGCGTGCAGGTACACCTCGGTCTTCCCCGACCCGGTCACCCCGTGCAGGAGCACGCCGCGGTACTCGCGCCGCTCCAGCGCCTCGTCGATCAGGTCGAAGGCGCGCTGCTGGTGCTCGGTAAGGTCCAGGAAGCGTTGCTCGTGTCCCTCCGTCTCCGCGCGCTCCGGCCGGCGCCGGACGCGCTCCTCAGCCACCGAGACGAGCCCCTTCTCCTCGAGCGCCGCCACCGCCGATCGGCTCAGCTCGGTCACCAGCAGGCCGTCCTTCGCGCCGAGGAGGGCGCGGATCGCCTCCGCCTGCGCCGGCGCCCGCGAGGACAGCTCGTCCACCACCTGCTCCCACTCGCGCTCCCCAGCCAGCCTCGCGACCTGCTGGCGCCGCTCGCGCACCCTCGGTCTGCCCAGCCTCCGCTCCACCCGGACCAGGCCCCGGTCCTCGAGCGAGCGGAGCGCCGACGCCATCACCGACCGCGTCGCCGTCGCGTCCTCTGTCGCCACCGCAGCGACCAGCTTCTCGAGGGCGACCTCAGCCGCCATCCCGCGGAGTGCCGCGAAGACCTGCTGCTGGCGCGGCGCGCGGGAGAGCGTCTCGGCGCTGGTGCGCTCTCCCTCGCTCGTCAGCGAGACCAGCGTCTCCACGTCGCGGCCGGCGCCCGGCGGCAGCAGGCAGCGCAGGGCGTCGCACAGCGGGCAGAGGTAGTGGTCGGCGATCCGGCGCGCGAGCGCCAGGCCGCGCTCATCGAAGACCGGCTCATCGACCAGAATGCCCGCGACGTCCCTGACCCGGGCGTCCGGCGGCTCGCCCGTGAAGCCCGTGACCCACCCGGGCACGCGGCGGCGGCCCAGTGGCACGAGAACGTAATCGCC
>JALGUJ010000034.1 GCA_029820945.1 Candidatus Zipacnadia bacterium
GACCTCCGGCGGCGCTCTGCGCGAGTTCATGCCCGAGCTTACGGCCCTGCAGTACTTCGCGACCCCCGAGAACGGATGGGCCGAGTACACGCGCTTCCTGCCCTCCTGGCTGGCTCCGACCAACCCCGAGGTGGTGCGCACCTACTACGAGGCGACCGAACAGGGCGTGCCCTGGGACGCGTGGCTCATTCCCCTCGCCTCCTGGTCGGTCTTCTTCCTGCTGCTGCTGGGAGGGCTGTTGTGCCTTGCGGTGCTCATCCACGACCCCTGGGCCAGCGGGGAGCGCCTGCAGTTCCAGGTGACCGAGCTGCCGCTGTCGATGACCGCACCATCCGATGCCGACCGGCGCATTCCGCAGCTCTGGCGCGACCCTGTGATGTGGATGGGCTTCGGGCTCGCGGCGCTGCACAACCTGATGAACATCGCGCATGCCTTCAACCCGGCCGTCCCGGGGCCGGGCCTCAGCTACCCGGTGGGGCAGCTCTTCACGGAGCGTCCGTGGACCGCGCTGAACGACGTGATCATGCACCACCGGCCGGAGGTGCTCGGCTTCGGCTACCTGATGCCGCAGGAGGTCGTGGTCTCCTCGCTGATCTTCTACGCGCTGATCGAGGCGGAGTCGGTGGTCGCGCTCGGCATGGGCTACGACATTCCGCAGTTTCCGCACTTCGAGAGCCAGGCCGCCGGGGCCTTCGTTGCATTCGCGCTCATCCTCCTGTGGCGTGCGCGCCGCGCTCTGCTGCGCGCGGTCCGCGGCGCACTCAGTGGCACGGGCGAGCCGGCGCAGCGCCGGGCGGTGTGGGGCCTGGTGGTCAGCATCCTCGGCACCTGGCTGTGGTGGCGCATGGCCGGGATGTCCACCATCACCATCGTCGGCTTCTTCGGGCTGATCTTTCTCATGGCGCTGAGCTACGCGCGCCTTCGCGCCCAGACGGGCCTGCCGCTGCAGTGGGCCTACCCCGTCACCCAGGCCAACAGGACCCTCATCTGGGGCCTTGGGAGCGAAGCGTTCAGGCGCCGGGGCGGGGCGCGCAACCTGACCATGCTCTACACAGGCTGGTTCCTGACGCGCGGCTACCTGCCCAACCTCTCGGCCTACCACTTCGAGGGCCTGCACATCGCGGGCGAGGCCGGCATCGGCCGGGGCGAGATGATCGCTGCGCTGCTGCTGGCGCTGGTGCTCGGTATGGCGGTCTCCTACTACGTGCAGCTCGACGCCTGCTACGAGTACGGGGCGAACTTCCTTGAGGGCGGCACCCACCGGGGCGGGATGCGCGTGGGCGCGGCGCGCTACGGCTTCTCGCAGCTCGACGACGCCGTGAGCAACGGCATTCCGCGCAATCTGGGCAAGACGCTCGCCGCCGCCTGGGGCTTCGCCGCGACCGTGCTCCTCACCGTCCTCAGGCACCGCTTCCTGCGCTTCCCGCTGCACCATCTGGGGTTCATCATCGGCACCACGCGGGGCTACCGGGCGTGGGGCGGGCTGCTCTTCGCGGCCATCGTCAAGGCCATCGCGGTCACGGTCGGGGGCGTGTCGCTTTACCGGCGACTGATCCCGGCGGCGGTCGGCGTGGTGCTGGGACACTTTATCGTGGGCGGCGGGGTGTGGTCGATCATCGCCCTGTTCGGCGGCGAGGCCTATCGGAGCTACCAGATATGGTTCGGGTAGAACGATGGGCCGGGGTGGAACCTGATCCCGCCCAGGGGGGTGGCGCTCGGGCCAACGGCGTAACGGGGGGCGGCGTAGGCACGCCGCGCCTCCGTACGGCTTAGTTCGCGGCGTCGTCAGTCGTTCCGTGGCACGGGCGCCCTCGCACGTGGGCCGTTTGGCGTCGGGAACGGTCGGGCCCGGGTAGGCGGGAGGGCGAGTCGTTTGCCGTACCGAGGGGGCCGCACGAGCCGGATGGCGAGCGTGAGTGAGACACCCGGCGAGGTCGGCGCGGGCGTTGTCGCGATACGCGTGGGCGTGGCGTTCGGGACGGCGATGTCCAAACGACGGTGTTGGGCCGACCTCGCGCGCGCCTCGACGGTCCTGGGGGCGATCGAGGCGGATGGCGGCGGACGCTCGGGTAGGCGCTCCATGGGGCACACGACGGCGCGGAGCTGTGCGCTCGCCGCGTGGTCGAAGGGCGACGCGCGGTGAACGTCGAAGCACCGGGCGGATCGTGCGGTCGCAGAGGCGACCGACCAGCACGCCGGCCGCCGAAGGGTCAGGGCGCGCGAACACAGAGCCGTCGGTAGAGTGGGCGCGTAACGCTCCCTGTGCCCGCTCGCCAGAGGAGGCAGACAGATCCTGTGAGCACCTCGCTAATCGTGCTGTGCGTAGTCGCCATCGCGCTGCTGGCGGCGTCCGCGCATGACGCGGATGCCGCGGCTACTCCGCTGGACGCGGACCGCGTGGACCAGATCGCGTCCATGTTGCCCGAGACGCCCGCAGGCCTGGGCCGGCCGATCACCGATCGCGAGGCCTGGACGGCCCTCGCACAGATCGACGCGTTCGCGGACCTGGTTCCGCGCGCCGAGGCGCTGCTCGACAGGCCTCTGCCGGAGCAGCCGGACGAGCTGTACCTCGACTTCTCGCGCACCGGGAACCGCACCCGCTGGCAGAACGTCTCCAGGGAGCGGCGCGGCCGGCTGGCGCCGCTGGTGCTTGCGGAGTGCATGGAGGATCGGGGGCGGTTCATCCCGGCCATCGAGGAGCTGGTGGCGGCGCTCTGCGCCGAACGCACCTGGGTGATGCCCGCTCACGACCGCAGCCTCGCCAACTTCAACGGTGAGCAGATCGACATCGACCTCGCCTCGTCGGCGCTCGGGTGGCACCTGGCGACCGCGTACCGGCTGCTCGGCGACCGCCTGAGCGACGGGCCGCGGGGGCTGATCGCGGACAACGTCCGCGAGCGTATCCTCGAGCCCTACCGGGCGATGTACACGGGCGAGCGCGACCTCAACTGGTGGATGGTGAAAACGAACAACTGGAACGCGGTCTGCCTCGCCGGCGTCACGGGCGCCGGCCTCGCGCAGCTCCAGGACAGGCGCCTGCGGGCCGAGCTGATCGCGGCGGCGGAGATGTACTCCCGGAACTTCCTCAACGGGTTCACCGCCGACGGCTACTGCAGCGAGGGCCTGGGCTACTGGAACTACGGCTTCGGCAACTACGTGCTACTGGCCGAGACGGTCCGCCAGGCGACCGGTGGCGGCGTGGACCTGATGGACCGGCCCGGGGTGGCCGCGCCCGCGACCTTCGGCGCGCGCATCCAGATCATCGGCGGGGTCGCGCCGGCCTTCGCGGACTGCTCGATCGCGGCGCGCCCGGACCAGTCCACCATGTACTACCTCAACCGACGCTATCGCATGGGGCTGTCCGAGTACGACGAGGTGGACCTGCGGCCGACTACCGGCAGCCTCTCCGAGGCGCTCATCTTCGCCTTCCCCAACTCGGCGTCCGAGGGCGCGGTGCTCGAGGGCGCCGGGGTGGGCGAGGAGCTGCGCACCTGGTTCGACGAGGCCGGAGTGCTCATCTCCAGGCCCGCGCCGGGCTCGGAGTGTCGCCTGGGCGTGGCGCTCAAGGGCGGCCATAACGCGGAGCACCACAACCACAACGACGTAGGCTCCTACGTGGCCGTCGTCGAGGACCGCGCCGTGCTGCTTGATCCCGGCTCCGAGGTGTACACCGGCCGGACATTCAGCGGCCGGCGCTACGAAAGCAAGCTCCTGAACTCCTGGGGCCATCCGGTGCCGGTCATCGCCGGGCAGCTCCAGCGCACCGGTGCCGACGCCCGCGCCGAGGTGCGGGCGACGGACTTCACCGATGAGCGCGATGCGATGACGCTCGACCTCAGCGCGGCCTACGACGTGCCCGAGCTGGAGCGCCTGGAGCGCGCCTTCGTCTACGACCGGACGGGAAACGGGCGGCTGACCGTGACCGACACGGTCGAGCTCGCCGAGCCGCGGGAGTTCGAGACGGCACTGATCACCGACGGCGACTGGCAGCGGCGCGACGACGGGGCGCTGGTCATCTGGGACGTGGACCGGGCCGTCGAGGTGACGATCGACACCGCCGGCGCCGCGTGGGAGCTGGTGGTGGATGAGATCCACGAGGACGCCGCCGCACAGCCGACCCGCCTGGCCGTGCGCCTCGCCGAGCCGGTGACGTCCGCCACGGTCACGGTCACCGTGACGCCGGCGCCGGAGCTGGGGCGCAGAGAGGGCAGCCTGCTGCTGAACGGCGACTTCGCCTTCGGCTCCTACGGCTGGTCGCTGCCCGGGAACTCACAGGGTGAGGTCTCCGACGAGATGGCCGCGGCGGGGGAGCGGTCGCTGAAGATCACGGATGAGAGCGATACGCAGGGCTCGAACGTGACGTCAGCGCGCATGGCCGTCGAGGGCGTGGGGCGCTGGGTGCTCAGCGGTCGCGTCCACCACGTGAGCGGCGAGGGCATCGGGATGTACGTGCGCTTCTACGACGGGGCGGGCAACCGGCTCAACGAGACCGACGAGCGCGGCTGGATCAGCCCGGTCGGCTCGCTGACGGGCGAGGCCGGCACCTGGCAGCCCTTTGAGTTCGAGTTCGAGACGCCCGAGGCCACGACGAGCATGGACCTGTGGATCCACAGCTACAGCTCCGCCCGCGTGGTGGCGTACCTGGACGACCTGCGCATCGCCGCGGCCGAGTGACCGCGCGTGACGTGAGCAATCGAATGGGGCGCCCAACCTTCGGGCGCCCCGTCTCGCTGGTGCATCTCGTTGCCGGTAGGCGGCGGCTACTCGTCCGCCAGGCCCTCGAAGCGGAAGTCCTCCGTAATCTCGACGGCGTCGGTGGAGTAGGGCCAGCCCAGCAGCTCGCTGAAGAGCTTGCGCTGCTCGGCCGCGTAGTCGATCAGCCAGTTGATGCCCGCCATGTCGGTCCAGGGGACCTTGCGGATCTGCCCGGCCGATGCATAGGCGCCGTCGATGAGCAGCGTGGCCTTCACGGCCTCGCTGGCCGGGGCGTACAGCTTGCTCTCATCCCCGCGGATGCAGGCGACGAGGTTGGTGTGGATCGCGTCGCGGTCGGTCGGCTCCTCGAAGATGATCGGCTCGTCCCGGCCGTCAAGGTGCACGACGGCCCTGGTGGTGTCCCAGCTTGCGCGCCCCTTGGTGCCGTAGATGTCCAGGTCCGTGCGGTGGGGCTCGGTACAGTTCGTGGTGCAGTAGAAGTGGAGGGTCGCCTCGCCCAGATCGGCGCGGACGGCCGCGAGGTCCTCGACCTCGATGTTCGGATGAGCCTGATAGAGCTCGGCCTGCACCGCGCGGGGCCAGGCGTGGTCCTCCACGCGCGAGCCCATCTGCAGCGCGGTGTTCATCAGGTGCACGGCCTGGTTCATCATCACGCCGTCCCAGACGGGGAGGCCGTCGGCCTCACGCCTGCCGGTCCAGTGCCCGCGGCTGTAGTACTCGTCGGTGCGCTTCCACTGCATGACGCCGATGACGTCGGTCAGCTCGCCGAGCCCACCATCGGCGATGAACTCCTTGAGCATGTGCGAGTGAGGGAATGCGGTGTACTGGAAGTCCACCGCGACGTGGCGGCCCTTCTGCTCGGCCAGGCGCACAACGTCCCAGCCGTCCTGCGCGAGCACGGTGACGGGCTTCTCGCACAGCACGTGCAGGTCGCGGTTCAGGCACTCGATGGTGTAGGGCGCGTGCCAGTGGTGCGGCACAGCCAGGGTGACGTAGTCGAGATCGTCCCCCACGTCGTCGAGCATCTCGACGATGTCCCCGTAGAGCGGGAGGCCCCACTCCTTCACTTCGGCCACGTTCTCCGCGACCTTCTCACGCTCAGGGTACTTCTCGGCTGCGGCCACGAGCTCAATCTCCTCAAGCTCGTGCATGATGGTTCGGTGATACCGCCCGATGCCGGAGACTCCGACAACGGCGGCCCTGACGGGTTCCACGGTGCGTCCACCTCCTTGCGGCAACTAGACGGCGTTACGGCAGGAACGACGGCGACGACAGCAACGACAGCAACGGCAAGCGGCAACGGCGTACCGTGCGGGGCGCCGGGAGGCTTCCGGAGTACGTGCCCCGACCTGCAGGGCTCAGTCCGCCCCGGCCGTCATCACCGCCAGCCTATCCGCGAGGACCTTCGGCATGGCCTCGTGCAGGAAGACCTCGACGATGATGCGGTCGGCGACCTCGTGGGTCGGCCGGAACAGCTCGACCAGCTTGCCCCGGATCTCGAGCCCCGAGCGCGCGTACTGCGCCTCGTCCATGGCACGCGCGAGCGAGAGCAGGTCCAGAATCTCCTCCTCGGACAGGCCCAGGTCGGGCGCGGCCAGCTCCTCGGCGTAGGGCGGGACCTCGCGCTCGAAGGTCTCCTCGTCCATCCCGCGCACCCAGTCGAGCAGGTCCACGACCTGGCGCCGCGCCTGCTCCTCCCCGGTCACGATCGCGACCTGGGTGTCGGTCAGTACCTCGCGGAAGGCACCTGCCCGCTCGAGCAGCGCAGCATCAAGCTGGCGGTCCAGCTCAACCAGCTCGTTCTCGAGGTCAGCGATGTCCTGGCGCAGCCCCTCGGGTGGATGCCGGTCGCGGATCAGCAGCTCGCGCTTCTGCTGCAGCAGGGGCCGAAGCTGGCGGAGGAGGGCGATGCGCTGTTGCTCGAAGCGAATGGCCGTGGCCTGCAGCGCCTCGATGGCGGGGCTGAGCTGCTCGATCTGGCCCTTCGAGAGCTGCAGCCTGTTGAGGTCCTCGATCAGGCGGATCTCATCGGCCAGCGCGTCGAGCTCCGCGGCGACCTCGCGCAGCTCGGGAGAGAGCTGCGCGTAGGCGCAGTCGAGGCCGAGATGCGTCACGAGTGCGCCGATGGCGATCAGCGAGGCGGCAACTGCCCACGTCGAGCGCATGGCGAGTCCTCCGGGAGACGAAGCTGAGCATTGGGGCGATTGTACAGGGCGCGGCGCGGGCGGTCAACGCACCATTCGGATTCGCGGCGGCGTGAGCTGCGCCATCGGCGCAATCGCGGCTCGTGGGGATACTCGCGAAGGGCGGTGCATGTCCGGAGGGAGCGCACCGGGCGGGCACGCCGGCGGATGCACGGGCGGCACTCAGGAGGTGCTTTCGGCGGCCGGGTGGTGGAAGGCGATGTAGCCGCCGAGTATCTCGCTGGTGCCGAGGCGCCCACCGAGGTTGGACAGAAGCATGAGCTTGCGGCCCTGGCGCACGGCGACCCCGATGTGCTCGGACCGCGTCGCGCCGTAGGTGAAGGGCCAGACGAGGATGTCACCGGGCCGCGGCAGCCTGTCCACGCGGGGCTGGTAGCCCATGCGGGGCAGGCGCTCGGCCCACTGATGCGCGTCGCCCAGACCCCAGCCGAGGGCCTCGCGCATGGTGGCCGCGCAGAGGTTCGGGCGGTGGCTCACCCGGCCCTGCAGCATGGCGCGGACCGCTGTGTTGATCTCGCCCTCCGAGGGATAGGTGAGGACTGTCCCGTCGTCGAGGATGGTGGTCGTCATGCCATCGATGTAGGAGGCGCGCCATTGCCGCAGGGCGGCCAGCCGGGATGACTGTGCGGTCTCCGCCTCCGCCGCGAATCGCTTCACGGGTCGCAGTTGCAGGCGACCGGTGTAGCGATCGCGGGTGGGCACCGTGGGCTCGGTGGCTCGGCGCTCCCAGGCCTCCCGCGGGCCGATAGTCGGGAACATCTCGTACAGGCGGAGGTCGATCTGCGCAGAGGGGTCCGGCGCCATGACCGGCTCCAGTGCGGTCGAAGCGATCTTGTCCTCCCCCACGCCGGCCTCGAGGGTCATCCAGCGCAGGGCCAGGTAGGGGTCGCGCGCGAAGGGCCCGGACCCGCAGGCCACGAGCAGCTCGACCTCGACCTCATCGCTCTGGTGGACGGGCTTGAGCGACGCGACCCAGCCCTCGAACACCGCCTCAGGGTAGTCCTCGAAGGTGAGGCTCATCGAGCGGCCGACGCGGAACTCGCGCAGATCGCTGGCCCGGATGCGGGCGGTGAGCTGCGCGAGCTGGAGGTTGCCCACGCGCAGGAGCTCATCGCCGGCCTCCACCAGTGTGCCCTCGGGCGCGAGCACCTCAGCGACGATCCCGGACGCGTCCGCCGGCAGCTCCTGCCACCGTGGGGCCGCGAGGTCCTTGATCTCGCGCGGCAGCGGGTACAGGCGCGGCTCGTCGCTCTGCTCCCCGGCGGCGCTATCGGGCTCAGCGTGCTGGGCCTGCTCCTCCGCCGACGGTGACGGCTCGGCGGAGGCGGCGGAGGCAGAGGACTCTGACGGCTGCTGCACGCCCCTGGCCCGTTCCAACGCCAGCCGCGACCGGGCCGCCCGGGCCTGCTTGAGCAGCTCGTGGGCGGCCTTGGCCTCCTGCTCCAGTCGCCTGATGCGCTGCGCGATGCGGTCGTAACCGTCCTGCGCCTCGATTAGCTCGGCCTCAGCGCGGTCGTAGGCCTGCTTCGCCTCAGTGACGCGGTCGTGAGCCGGGCGTAGCGCCTCCTCGGCCAGAGCGCCCTCCTCGAACAGCGCGAGCCTCTGAGCCAGCTCCTCCTCGGCCTGCGTCAAAGCGTCAAGGGTCGTGCGGCACTGCGCGATCGCGGCGCTGACGGTGGCGCCCGCCAGTTCCGCCTGCTCGCGAAGCTGCTGCTGCTGGCGCTGGTTGGCCTCGAAGTCGAAGTCGATCCTGATGGGCTCTGGCGGCGCGGGTACCGCGGCCTCATCCGGCGCCGTGGGGGCGGGAGCGGGGCTGGCGGCGTCGTCAGCGGGGCCTGCGGGCGGCTCGGGCTCGTGCAGCTCGAGCGTCTCGCGTCGCGGCCGTGGCAGAGGCATGGCGATGGTGAGTGGCGAGACATCAGCGTCGGACATTAGGTGCCGGGCCGTCTCGAGGTCCTCGAGTATCTGCGGATCGTAGACGCGAGCCAGTGACTCGCCGCGGCGGAAAAGGCCATGCAGGGGGAAGACGTACTCGACTATGCCACGCCACGGGGAGCGCAGCAGGTAGCTAAGCGAGTTGTTGCTGGCCCGCCGCATGAGTCGCTGCTGGTCCGCCTGCGCCGCGCCGAGATGGATCTCGGCGGTGGGGGTGAGCATCCGGTTGAGCAGCTCGTCCTCGGGATGGGACCGTGCGGTGAGGGGTGAGTGAGTGGGCTCGTCCGGCTCACCTGGTACAGCAGCATACGCGGCGGCTGAGAGAAGGAGCGCCACCCATGCGGCCGATGCAACCACTCGCGCTCTGTGTTGTGTGATGATGGGCTTCATATTCCGCGAGTTTGGATGCGTGTCGGCGGGAAAATGTTCATTGTCAGGGCAGGCCCACGCCTCCGCGGACCGAACCCACGGCTCTATGTTACCGACATGTGCCTCGGAAGTCAACAGGGGGAGGCGAGTGGCGGCGCGCGCGCTGTAGCGGATAGCGCCCGATCGGTAGTCGGCCCCGCGTTCTTGCGTGTATGAGGTCGCGAGTGCTATAATTCCAGCCCCGGAGCGAGGTCCCAGGCGAGGGAGTGGATGCCTTGGCAGGCCATTCGAAGTGGGCGAATCGCGTCCACCGCAAGACGCGGCAGGACGCCAAGCGCTCGAGGGTGTTCGCGAAGTTCTCGCGGGCCATCATGGTGGCGGCCCGTGAAGGCGGCGGGGATCCCGAGCACAACGCGACATTGCGCTCGCTGATCGATCAGGCGTCGGCGGCGGAGATGCCCAAGGACAACATCGAGTACGCCATCAAGCGCGGGCTCGGCGAGGTCGAGGGCGTCGAGTTCGAGGCGGTCCGCTACGAGGGCTACGGCCCGGGCGGCGTGGCGCTGCTGATCGAGTGCGTGACCGACAACAGCCAGCGCACGGTCGCCGAGATCCGCAACTTGATGAGCAAGCGCGACGGCAAGATGAGCGGCGCGGGCTCGGTGACGTGGATGTTCGAGCAGAAGGGCGTCATCACCGTGCCGCGCTCCGACGCCGACTACGATACCGTCTTCCTCGCGAGCGCGGAGGCCGGCGCGGAGGACATCGTAGATGAGGATGAGGAGTACTGGGAGGTGCGCACCGCCCTGGAGGACTTCCACCTGGTGCGTGAGGCCCTCAGGGAGCAGGGGATCCCCATCGAGCGCGCCGAGCTGTCCATGATCCCCACCAGCAGCGTCCAGGTCCCCTATGAGGGGGCGGGCAAGCTGCTCCGGCTCCTCGAGGACCTCGAGGAGCACGATGACGTGCAGCACGTGTACGCCAACTTCGAGGTCTCCGACAAGGCGCTCGAGACCTACGAGGCGGCGAGCGAATAGTCGCAAAGCTGAGGTGGGCCGTGGCCGACATACCCGACTGGAAGCTGGTGGAGACGAACCTGGGACGTGCCAAGCAGGTCCCCTACGAGGTCGGCGTGCTGCCAATCGGCGCTACAGAGGCCCACAACCTGCACCTGCCCTACGGCACCGACACCTACGAGGTGGAGGCCATCGCCGAGCGCGCCTGCGCGCTCGCGTGGGACCAGGGCGCCGAGGTCCTGCTGCTCCCCGCCATCCCCGTCAGCATCAACGAGAACACCCTCGGCTTCCCCTGGACGCTCAGCTACAAGCCCACCACGATCCTGCAGATGCTGCGGGACATCGTCTCGTCCCTGGAGCACCACCGGCTGCTCAAGCTCCTGGTGCTCAACGGCCACGGCGGCAACGAGCTGCAGCCCTTCCTGCGCGAGCTGTTCCGGGAAACCGAGGTGCAGCTCATTCTGGTGAACTGGTGGACCGTAGACCCGGAGGCGTTCGAGACGATCTTCGAGGATCCAGGCGAGCACGCGGACGAGATGGAGACGTCGCTGATGCTGCACCTGCGGCCGGACCTGGTCGAGATGGAGCGGGCGGACGAGGGGGCGACGCGGGAGCCGCACTTCACCGCCATGAAGGAGGGCTGGGCCTGGATCGCCCGGCCCTGGGACAAACTGACCACGAACAGCGGCGTGGGTAACCCGGAGACTGCGACCGCAGAGAAGGGCGAGCAGTTCATCGAGCGGGTGGTGGAGAAGATCGCCGGGCTCATCGTGGAAATGGCGAACGAGCCGCTCGACGAGTGGTACCCCTACGAGAGCGACTGAGCGTCCCATCGCGGCTCTGCCGTCACTGGCCGCGTAGTGACCGGGCGATCTCGTGCGCCGCCGCGACTCCGTCGGCCACGGCCTGCACGACCGTGTCCCCGCCGTTGACGATGTCCCCGCCCGCATAGATGCCCTGGCGTGACGTGCGGGTGGAGCCCTCCTCGGTCGCGATCAGGCCGCGATCGGTGAGCTCGACGCCGGGCAGCCAGTGCCCGAGGTCGCCGGGCGGCGCCTGGCCGATGGCCTCGATGGCCAGATCGACGTCCAGCACGCGCTCGGAGCCCTCGTCCACGATCGGCCGGCGGCGGCCCGACTCGTCGGGCTCGCCGAGCACGGTGCCCACCACGCGCACGCCGCGCAGCCGACCGCCCTCGGCGACGTAGCCCAGAGGCCGAGTCAGCAGCAGCAGGTGCACGCCCGCCTCCAGGGCCTCGTCACGCTCAGCCGGCCACGCCGGCATCTGGGCGAAGGAGCGGCGGTAGACGACGTAGACGTCGCGGGCGCCGGCGCGGCGCGCGGTCACCGCGGCGTCCATCGCGCTGTTCCCGCCACCGAGGACCGCGACGCGATCCGGGACCTCCAGCGGCGTATCGGACTTCGCCCGGCGCAGGAACGAGAGGGCGTCGACCACGCCCTCATCGGGGCGCTGAGCCGCCGGAAGACCGACGCTCTCGGTCAGGCCGACTCCGACGAAGACGGCGTCGAAGCCCTCCTCGAAAAGGTCATCCACGGTCAGGTCCCTGCCCATGCGGGTCCCGAGGCGCCACTGCAGACGGTCGCTCTCACAGGGGCCGAGAATCGACGCCACCTCGGCGCGCGCCGCTGCGGCGCTCAGTCGCTCGGGAGGGATGGTCGCCGCCGCTATCCCTCCCGGCCGCTCGGCCGCATCGATGATCGTGACCCGGAAGCCCTGCTCCAGTAGCCTGATCGCGCAGGCGACACCGGCGGGCCCCGCGCCGATGACCGCCACGCAGCCGTCGTGGAGCCGGTCGGGCTCCTGCAGCGCCGTCCAGCCCTCCTCGCGGGCACGCTCGCAGACGTAGCGCTGCAGCCGCCGGATAGGCACCGGGCCGTCGCCGATATGCTGTTGCACACATTGGCCCTCGCACTGCGTCTCGGCCGGGCAGACGTAAGCGCACAGCTCGGGCAGCGGGTTGCTCTCGCGCAGGACCTCGTATGCCCGCCGCTCGTCGCCCTCGGCGATGGCGGAGACGAAGCCGGGGATGTCCACGCCCGCCGGACAGCCGGTCTGACAGGTGGGGGCGTGGCAGTCGCGGCAGACCTCCGCCAGCTCGCGCATCACCGTGGCATTGCGCGCCTGGCCCTCGCGGAAGATCGGCTCGTAGACCTCCCAGTCGCGCACGACGCAGCCCGCGCGCCCGCCGTCGCGCATGATCTGGGTGCAGGAGGAGCAGCAGATGCACAGCTTCGTGGGCGTCAGCTCGCCGCGCTCGACGATCTCCCTGGCGAAGTCGGGGTGCGCCAGCGCCATGCGGCCCCAGCCGGCGCCGGCCGCCTCGCCGGACTCGACCAGCGCCGCCGCGACATGCGGGGAGAACTCCCGCAGCCACGTGAACCCGGTCGCCAGCAGCGGCATCTGCGGCACCCGCGCCGCCAGATCGCGGTGGATCCGGACCATCGTCGCGATGTTCGCCAGCGGGTTCTCGTCGGGAACGTAGCCGCCGACCTCATGAGTGTCGTACGGCCGCTCGACATGCGGGTTGTAGTAGGGGTTTCCGTAGGCCACGTTGACCAGGCACACGCCCATCTCGGCCAGCTCGCGGATCAGCCGGACCGGCTCGGTGAGATCGGGCTCCATGGAGCCGTCGCGGGCCATGCCGAAGCCGTAGGGGTAGGGCATGGCGTCGTAGACGCTGAGGCGCGTGACGACGGCGATCTCCGGCACCTCCTGGCGGATGCGCCCCACGACGTCGCGCAGCATGCGCGTGCGGTTCTCGTAGTCGCCGCCGTAGCGGCTCCCCTCACGGGTGAAGGCATTCAGGAGCTCGTAGAGCAGGTAGCCGTGGCAGGCCTTGACGTCAACGGCGTCAAAGCCCGCGTCATGCGCGGCGCGGGCGGCCTCGACGTAGGCATCCTGCAGTCGGTCCAGCTCGCCGTCGCTGATGATGGGGTAATCGTCCGGCAGGTCGTGGCGCGGATCGAGGACCGGGTGGCGGTAGGCAATGATGGGCGTCGGCGCGCCCTCGGGCCTGCTGTAGCGGCCGGAGTGGGTGAGCTGGGCGACCACCGCGGGCCGGTGGGCCGTGCCGAACTCGTCGGCCGCGGAGTCGATGATGAGCCGCACCATGCGCGCGAAATCACCGACCGTCCGCTGGTGAAGGTAGAGCTGCCTGGGGTTGGCGCGCGCGTGACGCACCACGGCGGTCGCCTCGGCCCAGATCAGTCCCGAGCCGCCACGCGCGAAGCGCTCGTAGCGGCGGAGGGTTAGGGCCTCCGGCGCGCCGTCGGCCGAGCCGTCGCAGCCCTCGACGGGGTGGGTGGCGATGGCGTTGGGCATCTGCAGCGGGCCGGCAGTGACCGGCCCCGCCAGCGCCGCGAGGTCTTCGGCGTAGGGCAGGCTCAGCCCCAGCTCCTCGAGCGCCGCCTCGATCTCGGCCCAGGAGTCGAAGTCGAACTGCTCATGCTGCGACGGCAGTCGTACCTGCATCGAAATGCCTCTTCCCGTCTCTGGTCGGACCTCCACGTCGCGGGCCCGCCGCGGGCGCCGTGCACTGCGAAGGGGCGCCGTCGATAGCCCGGCCGACGACGCCCCTTCCCATGGCTCCAGGCGGCCACCGGCGGAGTTGTCAGATGACTGTCGCCTCGCTGTCGGCGTCGAAGAGGTGCGACCTGTCCATGTTGAGCGCGATCTTGAGCGTGTCGCTCTCGGCTGCGCGCGTGGCGCTGTCGAGGCTGGCGACCAGACTCGTGTCGGCCACATTCAGGTAGACCATCGATTCCGCGCCCATCGGCTCGACGACCTCGACGACTGCGTCAACGGTGTTCTCCTCGCGGGCCGGAACCGGGCCGGGAAGCGAGGCGTCGTGGATGTCCGTGGGGCGAATGCCGAAGATGACCTCGCCGCCGATGCGGCTCACGACGCCCTCGTCGGCGGCCATGCGCTCGGGCAGGCGCATGCGCAGGCCGGGCGCCTCCACCCAGACTCCATCCTGGGTCCCGACCAGCCTGCCCGGGACGAAGTTCATGGGCGGGCTGCCGATGAAGCCGGCGACGAATCGGTTCGCGGGGTGGTCGAAGATCTGCTGGGGCGTGTCGCACTGCTGCACCTCGCCGCCGCGCATGACCGCGATGCGGTCGCCCATCGTCATGGCCTCGACCTGGTCGTGGGTAACGTAGATGGTGGTAATCCCCAGGCGGCGGTGCAGCTTGATGAGCTCGGCGCGCGTCTGAATGCGGAGCTTGGCGTCGAGGTTGGACAGCGGCTCGTCCATCAGGAAGACCGCGGGCTCGCGCACCACGGCGCGGCCCACCGCGACGCGCTGGCGCTGCCCGCCCGAGAGCTGGCCGGGCCGGCGGTCGAGAAGCTCGTCGATGTCGAGCATCTGCGCCGCGCCGCGCACCCGCTGATCGACCTCGTCCCTCCGCACCTTGCTTAGCCGCAGGCTGAAGGCCATGTTGTCGAAGACCGTCATGTGCGGATAGAGCGCGTAGTTCTGGAAGACCATGGCGATGTCGCGGTCCTTGGGGGAGAGGTCGTTCACGCAACGGTCGCCGATGTATATCTCGCCGGAGGTGGGCTCTTCGAGCCCGGCGATCATGCGCAGGATCGTGGTCTTCCCGCAGCCCGACGGCCCCACGAGCACGAGGAACTCGTGGTCGTTGACCCCGAGGTCTACGGACTTGACGGCCTCGGTCTGTCCGAACCGCTTGGAGAGATTCGCGAGGCGAACCTCAGCCATTTGCCATTCCTCCGAACGACGGGCCGGGCCGTCAGAGCGGCTGGGCCGGGAGGGCGGGAAGGGCGGGCCGGCGGAGGCAGAGTATCCCACACCGCGCGCCGGCCTGTCAAGCCTCAGTCCCGCTCCGCGACCACGACGGAGACGGTCTTCTCGACCACCACGTTGTAGTAGCGGTTGAGACCCTCGACGCGTATCTGGTGGACCCCCGGCTCCACGTTGTCCGACTGCCACTGGCAGCGGAAGGGCAGCACATTGGTCATGGCCTTGACCTGGTCGTCGATGTAGAAGGTCGCGACCTCGACGCCCAGCTCCTCGCCCGGCTCGGCCAGGATCTCGACCAGCCCGGCCACGCTGCCCGGTGGCGCGCCGGCAATCGCTATGTCCAGCCCGTGCGGATCGACCGGCCCCAGCCTGGCCAGCGCCAGGGCGTGCCCGGTAGGCGGCGGCTCGGCCACCGCCGTCTCCCGCGGCTCGCGCGGAGGCAGCTCGAGCGGGCCCACGGGCTCCAGCTCCCCCGGTTGCGTCTCCTGCGGCGCCGGAGGAGGCGTGGTCGGTGGCAGCTCGG
The DNA here is from genome assembly GCA_029820945.1 of Candidatus Zipacnadia bacterium. GTDB lineage: Bacteria > Armatimonadota > Zipacnadia > Zipacnadales > UBA5352 > JALGUJ01. The sequence continues at coordinate 15,550 of JALGUJ010000034.1, forward strand.
CGATCATCTCCGCCGCGTCGGGGACGCGCCCCAGGAAGTACGGGTCGTCCACCAGCTCGCGGTAGCGCTCCAGGAAGGCGCTCGACGACGTGAGCGAGTAGTTGTTGCTGGCAAGCCCCGAGCCGACGGTATCCACGCAGAACCAGTTGATCATCTTGACGCGCGGGAACTCGGTGGGCAGCGACTCATACAGGCGCGTCATCTGCTTGAGGCCGAAGTCGGTGACGTCCTGGCCGCAGGCGGCGCAGTAGTGGGTGGCCGCGTACTCGCAGATCGCGATGGGCTTGCGGTCGGCGTAGCGGTCGTAGACGAAGCGCAGCAGGGTGCGCGGATCGTCGTCGGCGGGCTTCCGCGGGTCGCCGTCGTAGTGGTGCACGCTGTAGATGTTGACGCCGACCCAGTCCACCCACTCATCGCCGGGATAGTAGTCGGGGATGGGGCGCTGTGGCGTGGCGAAGGGACACCAGACCAGAATGACGTTGGGCGCGAGTTCGCGCATGACGCGGGCGACGACCTTCCACTTCCTGATGTACTCCTCCGGCTTACCCGAGTAGGCCTGCCAGGTTCCGTTCATCTCGGAGGCGTAGCGGAGGAAGATCGGGCCCTCGGTGCGCGCGGCGGCCTCCGCCCATCCGCGCAGGTAGTCGTCATCGCGGATCGCCTCGAGCCCGTCGTTGGGCTCCCAGGCGATGTGGGGGAGGATGTTGCGCGAGTGCATGTCGCGCACCCAGCGGAAGGGGAAGGGAGCGCCGTATCCGACGTAGCGGAAGTAGGTGGCGTGGGGCGTGCCGACGAGCTGCTCGAAGGCGTCGATGTCCCCACCGGTGACCGTGTCGAGACGGATGTACGCGCCGAGGTAGCAGCCCTCGGCGGGGATGAAGGCGCCCGGCGAGGCCGGCACGGAGGCGGCAATGCCCGCCAGCCCGATGAGCACGAGCGGGCCAACGATTGTCGTCGATCGTGAGAGGCCCAAGTTCACACCGGCGGCGCGGTCGGCCGCCTGCCGAATCTTAGCGCTCGAGTGGGGGAGATGTCAACGGCCGGGCTGAGCGTCCGCGGCGCCCGGGACCTGCAGGTCATCGGGCGGGGTGCGCCACCGGTTGTGCATCCACATCCACTGCTCGGGGTGCTCGCGGATCTCGGCGCCCATGATGTCGTTGATCATCTGGGTCAGGCGCACGACGTCGGCCTCGCGATCGCCCGTGTCGGGCGGCTCGAGGGCGGGCAGGAAGTACATGTCCACGTGATCGTCCCGGGTGCGGCGCGCGAAGCCCGGGACGATCGCCGCACCGGTGCGGAGGGCGAGGAACGCCGGACCCGTCACCGTGGATGCCGGGCGTCCCATGAAGTCCAGCCACATGCCGGCCTGGCCTGCGTTCTGGTCGGGCAGGATACCGAGGATGTGACCATCGCGGAGAACGCGTATCATCTCACGCACCTGATAGCGCTCGATGAACCGCGCGCCGCAGTCCTCTCTGGCACGCCTGATGACGTTGGCGGTCCCGGGGTCATCGGGATCGCGGACCACGACGGTGATGTCGTAGCCGTTGCGCGCGCCCCACGTGGGGAGCACCTCCCAGACGCCGAAGTGGGGCGTCACCACGATCACCCCCCGGCCGCGCGCCAGGGCCTCGTCGAGGTGCTCGAGTCTCGGCCCCGGCACGAGGCTCGCCAGCTCCTCGTCGGAGAGGGCTGGGAACTTGAGCAGCTCGAGCATCGTCTTGGCCATGTTGCGGGTGGCCCCCAGCAGAGCGCGGGCCCGCTCGCGCTCGCCGTAGCTGTCTCCGAGCACGGCGCGCATGTTCCGCAGCGCCAGCTCGCGGCGGTCGCGGAGGAAGTGATAGACCAGCCACCCCACCCCGTTGCCGATCGCCTGCACGCACCGCAGCGGCAGCACGCGCGCCAGCCAGGCGCAGGCGAGGGCGGCCCATCGGATCAGTCGCTGCTCGGTGCTGCGGCGAACCGAGCTCTTGTCATGCAGGTGCGTCTCTTCCACCGACATCCGCAACTGAGGCGACAAGCGCCTCCCACACGTCATGGCCCTGGGTTATCGCGAGATCAACTTCGACCACCGCGACCGGAGGCAGGCCTTCCGGCGGCGGCGGCAGCTTCACAGCGTCCTTCTCCGTCACCGCGATCAGCTCGACCGCGCGGCCCCGAAGTGCGTCGCCCACGCGCTCCCAGTCAGCCGGGCGGTAGGCATGATGGTCCTCGAAGGGCAGAGCACACTCGACACGCGCTCCGAGCTCCAGCAGCAGGCCCTCGAAGGACGAGGGGTTGCCCACCGCGGACATGGCGAGCACGGCGCGGCCCGCGAGGCTCTCGGCGGGCTCGGCGTCGGCCGGCCGGCCCAGCCGGTGGACCCGCGCGGGCGCGTGCCGCGAGAGCATCACGGGCGCCCGCGGCGCGTGCCGTCGCGCCAGATCGGCGAGCCGCCTCACCTGACTGGTGGGGGCGAGGTTGGTGTGCGTGATGAGCACGTGCGTCGCGCGGTGCAGGTGCGAGAGCGGCTCGCGCAGGTAGCCGGCGGGAAAGAGCCGGGCGCCGTCGAGATCAAAGGTGGCGTCGAAGAGCACGAGATCGACCTGCCGCCGCATCCTGAAGTACTGAAAGCCGTCGTCGAGCAGCGCGACCGCGGCCCCGCGCCGGGCAAGCAGGTCGATGACGCGCTCGCGGCGCTTGCCCACCGCGACCATCGCGCCGCGCAGCCCCTGAGCAAGCATGGCCGCCTCGTCGCCCGCCTGCTCGCGTGTCACCTGCGGCCCCGAACCATCGGAGACGAGCAGGCACGGATCGCGCGAGCTGCGCCGATGCCCGCGGAGCACGATGCCCGGGCGCAGGCCGCGGCCGATCAGGTCGCGGGCGAGGCGGCGCGTGGCGGTCGTCTTGCCCGTGCCGCCGAGCGTGAGGTTGCCCACGCTGACCACCGGGAGCGCCGGCGTCGTGCGTGGCCTCAGGCCTAGCTCGTAGACCGCGAGGTTGAACCGTATGCCCAGCCCGTAGGGCAGGCTGGCAAGGCGCAGGGCGGCGCGCGAGATCGTCGCCGCCGGCCCCCGGGCCTGTCCGGAGACGGTTCGGCGCCACCAGGGTTGCAGGGGCTACCCCTCCGCTTCGGCGTCCGCGCCCGCCCACGCCACGGGCACCTGGTCATCCAGCAGCGCCACGATGTGTTCAGCACAGCGCTGGGAGGCCCCGGAGTACTTGTCGATGACCGCCGGGCCGCGTGCGGCGACCAGCGCCAGGTCGCCCTCGGATGCGAGCAGCCGCTCGACCTCGGCGACCAGCTCGTCGAGGTTGGTCACCTCGAAGCCCACGCCCTCCCGCAGGCAGATGGCGGCGATGTCGCGGAAGTTCTGCATGTGCGGGCCGAAGAGCGCGGGCTTGCCGAGCGCCACGGGCTGGAGGATGTTGTGGCCGCCGCCCTGGACCAGGCTGTTGCCGACGAAGGTCACCGTGGCGGCGGCGTAGACGCGAGAGAGCTCGCCCATGGTGTCCAGGATGGCGACGGAGACCTGCGGACCGCCCTCGGGACAGAGCGGGTCGTTTCCCCCGGCCTCCAGCGCGCGGCTGCGCCGGTAGGCGGCATATCCGTGGCTCTGCACCAGCCGCTCGACCTCGCCGCCGCGTTCGGGGTGACGCGGTGCGATGACGAGCTGCAGCCGCGCGTTCGTAACGCGCAGGTGCGTGAAGGCCTGGAGGATGATCTCCTCCTCGCCGTCGTGGGTGCTGGCCGCGAGCAGCACGGGGGCGTCGCGGTCAAAGCCGAAGTCCTGACGGTACTTGTTGATCTCGGCATCGGACACGGCCGGGAACCGCTCGTCGAACTTGGAGTTGCCGGAGACGATCACCGTGTCGGGGTCGGCGCCGAGCGCGATGAACCGGTCCGCGTCCTCCTGCGACTGGGCGCAGATCTCACGAACGTTCGAGAGCATCCAGCGGAAGAGGGGCTTGAGCAGCCTGGCCCGCCGGTAGGAGCGGTCGGAGAGGCGCCCGTTGACGATGATGACCCCGACGCCGCGCCGGGCGGCGGCCTGCAGGACGTTTGGCCACATCTCGGTCTCCACGAGCACCAGCACGTCGGGGCGCACAGCGTCGAGCACGCGGTCCACGACGCCGGGCAGGTCGAAGGGGAAGAAGAAGAGGGCGTCCGGGTCGATGCCCCTGCTGTGCGCCATCTCGCGGCCGGTGGTGGTGACGGTGGAGAGGGCGATGCGCGCCATCGGCTCGGCCACGCGGACGGCACGTATCACGGGGGCGACCGCGGCCACCTCTCCGGCGGAGACCGCATGCACCCAGATGACGGGATCGGTGCCTTCGAGACCGCCGACGCGGTCGGCGATGGCGCCCATGCGCTCGCCGAAGCCCGAGAGCGTCTTGCTGCGCGTTGCCAGCCGCCACAGCAGGTAGAGCGCGATGAAGGGCAGCAGCAGCACGAGCAGGATGTTGTAGGCGACGCAGATGACACCGGACGCCGCCCGGCTCCTCTGATCGGGTCTCTCGTCATGCATGGTTGGAGCAGTCGCCCTCCGCTGCAGGCATCGGCTCATCCTCGCGCTCGGTCTGGTGGGCGTGGTAGAGCCGGGCGTAGAGCCCGTCCTGCTCGAGGAGCTCCTGGTGCCTGCCGGTCTCGACTATGCGCCCTTCGTTGAGGACGATGATTCTGTCGGCGTCGCGTATGGTGGAGAGGCGGTGGGCAATGATGATCGCGGTGCGTCCTTCGAGGATGGTCTGCAGCGCGCGGTGGATGGCCTGCTCGCTCTCGTGATCCAGCGACGAGGTGGCCTCGTCGAGGATCATGATGCGCGGGTCGCGCAGCACCGCCCTGGCGATGGCCACGCGCTGGCGCTGGCCGCCCGAGAGCTGGGTGCCGCCCTCGCCCACCTGCGTGTCGTAGCCCTCGGGCATGGCGGAGATGAAGTCGTGAGCGTTGGCCGCCTTGGCCGCGTCGATGATATCCTCCTCGCTGGCGCCGGGGCGCCCGTACGCGATGTTCTCCATTACTGTGCCGCCGAACAGCAGCGTCTCCTGAGGGACGATGCTCATGTAGCTGCGCAGCTCGTGCGGGTCCATCTCGCGTACGTCCACGCCGTCGATGAGCACCCGACCCTCGGTCGGGTCGTACAGGCGCGGCACCAGGTTCGCGATGGTCGTCTTGCCGGCGCCGCTGGGGCCGGCGAAGGCCACCTTCTCGCCCGCCGCGATCTCCAGGTTGATGTGGCGCAGCGCCGGCGAGCGGCCCATGTAGGAGAAGGAGACGTCCTCGAAGGTGATGCGCCCCTGAACGTGCTCGAGCCGAACCGGGTCGTCCACGACGGGGAGGCGGTCCTCGATCTCGAGCAGCTCGCGCTGCCTGCCTGCCGCGGCCCCGGCCTGCTGCATCGCCAGGTTGAGGCGCGAGAGCCGGTTGATCGAGCTGGAGACCGCCTGCAGCAGCAGGATGAATGCCATGAGGTCTCCGCCGGTCATCCTGCCCGCGGCGATCTCGCGGCCGCCCAGCAGGAGGATGACGACCATGGTCAGGCCGATGGTGATCCCCACGATGGGCGAGTTCACGGCCCGAGTGAGGGCGGTGTCCATCTCGGTGTTCATGACGCTGCGGTTCTCGCGCTCGAAGCGCTCGGAGACCTGTCGCTGGATGCCGAAGATCTTCACCACGCGCATGGCGGCGAGGGCCTCGTGCAGCGCGGTGGTCAGATCGCCCAACCGCTCCTGCATGTGCCGTGAGAGCAGTCGCACACGGCGGCCCAGCACGATGCTGATTCCGGCGACGCAGGGAAGGAGCACGGCCAGCGTCAGGGTCAGCGTGACGGAGAAGGCGAGCATCTTGTAGACGCCGTAGACGGTGGCGACCGGCGCGCTGACGATCCAGACCAGATTGGCCCCGAAGTTGCGCTGCAGGACCATGGTGTCGTTGTTGACGCGGGAGATCAGCTCGCCCAGCCGCTGCCGGTCGTAGAAGGACATAGAGAGTTCCTGGAGGTGGTCGAAGAGCGCCCTGCGCAGCTCGAAGAGCAGCCGCTGTCCCACGAACTCGGCAAACCAGATGGCCGCGCCGTCGGCGCAGGCCGCCAGCATGAGGAAGAGGAACAGGACGAGCCCCGCACTGAGCAGCTCCGACTGCATGTCTTCGGGGCTCATCTGCTCGAGGGTGCGCCCCGGGCTGTCGGGCCCGCCTGCACCGGTCTCGCCGGGAACGGCCTGGACCACGCGCGCGTTGGGGAAGATGCCATCGAAGACGGCCTTGGTGCGCGCATAGGCCTCAGGCACCAGGGCGCCGGCCGCGAACATGATGACAAACGCGACGGCCACGACCCTCCAGTAGGGCCGCAAGAACCTGCGCAGGTACCAAAGGTCCCTCATGCGCTCACTTCACCATCTCGACCAGGAACATTGCCGCCACGATCCAGGCGGAGATGACGTTGAGGTGCTCGCCGTTGGCGATGACGCGGTGCCAGGAGAACTCGCCGGTTCCCGGGCAGTTGGGTCGGCGCGGCGTCCACCGCGCCACGCGCCGGCAGTAGCGATCGAACTCCTCGCCGAACTTGTCGCGCAGGAACTCCTCCTCGTAGGCCACGGTCCAGGCGTGTGTGACCAGCCACAGGAAGAGCATGACAGGAAGGGCGACGAGCCGTCCGGACATGACCGCGAATGCGACCACGACGAAGAAGTTGGCCCAGTAGAGGGGGTTGCGGCACCAGCCGAACGGGCCTGCGGTCACGAGTGTCTCGTCCTTGTTCAGATAGCCCGTGCAGACGATGCGCAGCACGTGCGCCAGTGCCATCAGCGCGGCTCCGGCAAGTAGCAGCACGGGAGTGGGCTCGGCCACCGCGACCAGGACGAAGGCCACGATCATGCCCAGGAAGGTGCGGCGACGCACGAAGAAGGCGCGCAAGCGCGCGAAGGCGCGCTCATGGCCGCTGGCTGTCGCCGCCGCGGCCAGCGACCTCTGGGTCGCGGAGTTCATCCGGCTGTCTGTCTCAACGCAGTTGGTCATAGCTGTGTGCGGTCAATGCGTGGCGAGCATCTCCAGCGCCATCCCGGCGACCCGGTCGGACACGCCGGGATCGCCGAGCTGGGCGCGCACGTCCAGGAGCAACTCGCGCGTCTTGCTGAGCTCGTCCTCATCCCCGAGCATCTCAAGCGCCCTGTCGGCGAGCTGGGCCGCCCGAGCATCGTTGCCGAGCAGCTCCGGCACGATCTCCTCGCCCGCGATGATGTTGGGCATGCCGACCAGGCCCGGGTCGAACCTGCGCAGCGTCGTCTCGAGGCGCCCGAGCAGCCCCACGTCGTACATAATGATCATGGGGCAGGCGGCGGCCGCCGCCTCGAGCGTCGCGGTCCCGCACGCCGTGATCACGAGATCCGACGCCGCCACGATCTCCGCCACGCCGGGCAGGAGCCGCACTCGACCCTCCAGGCCCGCCCGGGCGACGTGGGCTTCGAGCGTCTCCTCCGCGATGCTGGGCGCGACCGAGAGCAGGAGCTGGAGCTGCGGGATCTCTCGCGAGAGCGCCAGCCCGGCGCCCAGAAGCTGTGGGCAGTTGTAGCGGATCTCGAACCGGCGGCTGCCGGGCATGAGCCCGACGACCGTCGCGCCCGGTTCCACGCCAAGCCGCTGCCGCAGCGTGGCCCTCTCCGCCGCGCTCGGCGGGTGAATGCGATCCACGACCGGGTGGCCGACCCACCGGGCGTCGATGCCCGCCTGCCGCAGCAGCGCCTCGGACCAGCGAAAGGGCGTCGCCACCCGATCTACCAGGGGGGCCAGACCGCGGTAGTCGGCGTCCCTCGACCACGACCGCGGCGGGAAGTAGTAGAGGATCGGCCGCAGGGCCCGCCTGACCGAGCGCGCGAGGCGGACGTTGAAGGCGCCGAAGTCCACAAGCACGAGCAGGTCGGGGCGCAGGGCGAGAAGGTGGCCGGAGAGCTGGCGCCTGCGCACCAGCAGGGCGGGGACGCGTTTGAGCGACTCCAAGACGCCGATAGCGCTCCACCCCGTGCTGTCGAAGAGCAGCTCGAAACCGGCCTCGCTCATGCGACGCTGTCCCACCCCACGCAGCTTCAGATCGCGGCTCTGCGCCAGAGCCCGTCCCAGCATGGCGGCGTGCTCATCGCCGGACGGCTCGCCGGCGATGACGAATACCTCCGGCTGTGTACCCATGCCGCCCCTCGTTCTGTCGCGCGCTCGCTGTCTAGTTCTCCTGCCGGCCGCGGCTTCCCTCGCCCATCCTCTCGACGAACTCCACGAACTCCCTCACCATACCCGTCAACTCCCCACGCCGCCGCATGCTCTCGATGGCGTCGGAGGTGTTGAGGTCGGACACGTAGATCTCCCGGAAGGCGCGGCGCAGGGCCTGCTGATCCTTATTGCTGACACCGTGCCGGCTGAGCCCGATCACGTTGATGCCGCGCGGCCTGGCCGGATTGCCGGCAGCCGTGGTGAAGGGCGGCACGTCTCGCACCACGCGGGAACAGCCGCCGACGATGGACATCCGGCCGACGGTCACATACTGGTGCAGCCCGACCACGCCGCCGACGATAGCGTGGTCATGAATCACGCAGTGGCCTCCGGCGGCGCTGAGACTGGCGATCATGATGCCGCTGCCGATCCGCGTGTTATGTCCAAGGTGCGCGTAGGCCATGATGAAGTTGTCATCGCCGACCGTGGTGGCCTCGCCCTCGCCGGTGGCGCGGTGGATCGTCACGTACTCGCGCAGGACGTTGTTGTTCCCGATGTGGACGAAGCTCTCCTCGCCCTGGAACTTGGCGTCCTGGGGCTCGGAGCCGAGCACGACGCCGACGTCAAGCCGGCAGCCGGAGCCGAGGGTGACGCCGCGCCTGATGACGCAGTGCGGCCCGAGTCGGCAGCCGTCGCCGATGGTCACGCCGCCCTCGATGATGCTGAAGGGGCCGATCTCGACGCCTTCGCCAAGCTCGGCCGTGGGGTCCACTACCGCTGTCTGGTGGATCGCCATGGCTTCCTCCGCGTCAATCAGCGTCGTCGTCAGGGCCGCCATTGGGGGGACCCGCCAGTGCGAAGGTGAGCATCGCGTCCGCGACGACCTCGTCATCAACGGTCGCAACGGCCTGGATCTTGCCGACGGAGCCCCTCTGGCGCACCAGCTCGACCTCGAGCCGGAGTTGGTCGCCGGGCACCACCTGGCGCCGGAATCGGGCCTTGTCCACGCCGCCAAACAGTGCGAGGCGATCGTTGTCCTCGGCGTCGGTCAGGAGCAGAACGCCGCCCACCTGCGCCATCGCCTCGAGGATCAATACCCCGGGCATGACCGGATTGCCGGGCCAGTGCCCTGTGAACTGCGGCTCGTTGGCGGTCACGTTCTTGATGCCTACGGCCCTGACTCCCGGCTCAAGCTCGAGAATCCGGTCCACCAGGAGGAATGGGTATCGGTGGGGGAGTATCCGCAAGATCTCCCTGTTTTGGAGCATCGGCCGCTGCCTCCAGTGAACGCGCAGGCCGCCACAGGCGCCGCAGGCGGCATCCGCCGACACCGCGGTCCCGCGACGGCCACTCATCTCCGTCCACGCAAACCGCCGCGATTATATCAGAGCGCGAGAACGCGTGTCAAACGCGCCCAGAGCGGGCGGATTCTGGTGCCTCCGACGGCCCCGACAAGGCGGGGGCGTGGGTGCGCCCCTCGAGAAGTGCTAACGGCGCACGGGTGGACGCCCGTGCCACGCACGTAGTCGAATTCGTCCGGGAAGGGCTGACCTGCGGTGGGCGCGGGACAGGTCCGCGCCCTGCAACACGGCGAACGGCGGCCACGACGGCAACGAAGGCGACCACGGCAACGACCGAAACGACGGACGGCAACGGCAAACGGCGCACCGGCGTGGGTGCCCCGGAGGCCCGGTCCTGACTACGTGGGGGAGCAGCTACTGAGGGGAGGGCGGCGCTGTGCCGGCACCCGTGCGGCGCGCGCGCCATCGGTCCACCAGCATCCACGCGCATGCGACCGCCGCGATGGCGATGCTGGCCACCTGGCCGATGGTCAGGGGCGCGAGGGGTTCGAAGACCGTGGCGCTGGCGCCGCGCCGGAAGTGCTCCACGCCGAAGCGCGCGATCGAGTACAAGACGAGGTAGCTGAGGAACAGGTGTCCGGAGCGCCGCAGATGGGAGCGGATCGCGAGCAGGATGCCGAAGATGATGAGGCTGGCCGCCGAGGCGTAAAGCTGGGTGGGATGCAGGGCGATGTTGGGCGGGGCAACGGCGGCGGCCTCGGGGAAGGTGACGCCCCACGGCAGGTCGGTGGGGATGCCGTGGCAACAACCGTTGAGGAAGCAGCCGATCCGCGTGATGGCGTAGCCGAGCGCGATCGAGGGGGCGAACAGGTCGGCCATACGCGGCACGCTGAGGCGGCGCCGCCACGCGAGGATGCTGGCCGCGAGGGTCCCTCCCAGCAGCCCGCCGTGGAAGCTCATGCCGCCCGCCCAGACCTGGAGGACCGAGAGGAGGTCGGCTCTGAATGGCTGCCACTTGAGTGCCACGAAGACGGCGCGCGCACCAATCACCGCGCCGATCAGTATGACGAGCGTCATGTCGATTGTCAGATCGGTGGTGATGAGGGGGTCGTGCCGGGCGTCCCGAATGGCCCAGAGCATGCCGGCGAGGAAGCCGAGCATGAGCATGGTGCCCCACGATCGCACCTTGGCCGGCCCCCAGCGGTCCAGCACCCACCAGGCCAGCAGGGCCATGGCGCCCGCGGTGAGCACGATGGCGGCAGCACGCCCGAACTGCAGGGGCTCATTGGCGGCGCGTCGTTCGCGCCACTCCACCAGCAGGCCGAATGCGGCGAAGGCAACGACGAGACCGACCGCGGCCCACGGCGGCAGTGGGCCGATTTCGCAAAGGACCGGGTGCATGTCGGGCTACTCGTCCTCACTTGCTTCGGAGTGGGCCGGTGCCGGAGCGGTCAGAGCGGCGATGACGAGCAGTCCGGCACCCACCGTGATGGCGATGTCTGCGACGTTGAAGACTGGCCAGAAGTGCAGGTCGATGAAGTCGATGACGTAGCCCAGCCGCACCCGGTCGATGAGGTTCCCCAGCGCGCCGCCGAGCAGGCAGGCGACGGACAGCCCGAGCAGAGGGCTGTGTATGAGATAGCGGGCGAGCAGCACGAGGACCGCCACGACCACGACCGCGATGGCGACGAGCAGCCCGGTGGCAGACGGGAGCACCCCAAATGCGCCGCCCGTGTTGGTGGCCCAGGTGAGGGACACCCATCGGCCCACGAGGGGAACTGAGTCGAGCGGCTGCAGCCAGGCGGCGGCGGCGAGCTTGGTGGCCTGGTCGGCCAGCACGACGGCCGCGGCGGTGGCGTACACAACCGCCGGCGTGGACGCTCCCGGTGGGCGGGTCTCGCCATCGGGCTCGTCGGCGACGGGCGGCTCTACATGCCCGAGAGGCCCGAGCGGCATTCCTTGCACAGGGTCGCCCACGGCAGGACCTCGAGACGCTTCTTGGTTATCTGCTTGCCGCAGCTATCGCAGATGCCGTAGGTGCCGTTCTCGATCTTCGCCAGGGCTGCGTTGACCTCATCGAACTGCTCCCGCAGAGAGGCCCCGACGGCCATCGCCTGGGCCCGCTCGACGGTCTCGATGGCGGCGTCGCCGCCCGGCTCATCGAAGTCCTGCCCGGCCTGCTCCGAGTGCAGGCGGTCGCGCCCCGCCGCCTTGTCCTCGATGCGCTTGAGCTCGGCCTGAAGGCGGTCTCGCTCCTCGATCAGGATCTCGCGGTACTTCTCAAGATCCAGCGTCCTCTTGCGCGCCACCGTCTGTGACCTCCGATGCCTGAGATCCGAATGGCGCCAGTTTCTCCGGAGGCCGAGCGCCACCTCCCGGCACAACCGGCGCCTTCTGAGCGGCTACCCGGACAGAATCCGGCTCACGCGCTCAGCGCAGGTACTGCATAACTGCGGATGCTCCTCGACGGTACCGGTGCTCTCCGCGCGCTTCCAGCAGCGCGCGCACTTCTCGCCCGACGCCAGCGACGCGACCGCCGTTGTGCCCGGCGCGCCACCCTCGCCCGCCTCGGAGCGGTCGTGCACCTCGACCTGCGAGACGATGAAGATGGTCGCCAGGTCCTCCTCGATGCTCTGGAGCAACGCGCGCGTGTCGGCCGCGACGTAGAGGTCAAGCCTGGCCTCCAGCGGGTTGGGGACCTCCCCGCGGTTCTTGGCCTCTTCCAGCGCGGCCATCGCCGCACCTCGCAGCTCCAGCAACCGGCTGTAGCGCCCCGCCAGTTCGTCATCCACGAGGCTCTCATCGACGCTCGGCCAGTCGGCGAGCTGCACGCTCTCGGGCAGGCGGGTGTCCACCTCCTCGCGCATGTACTGCCAGGCCTCCTCGGACGTGAAGGTCAGCACGGGCGCCATCATCGTCACCAGGGCCTGCAGCACCGCCCACATGGCGGTCTGAGCCGACCGGCGCGCCGGCGCGTCCGGGACCTCGGTATATAGTGTGTCCTTCAGCACGTTCAGATAAAACGCGCTCAGGTCCTGATCGCAGAGCGCGTACAGCTCGCGGTATACGATGCTCAGGTCCCAGTGATCGTAGGCCTCAGTCACGGTCACGATGCGGCGCTGCAGCCTATCCAGCGCCCAAAGATCCACCTCGCGCAACTCCTGGGCGCTCAGGGAGTCGGTGGCAGGATCGAAGTCCTGCAGGTTCTGCAACAAGAACCGCACCGTGTTTCGGATCCGCCTATAGGCGTCGGCCACCTGCTGGAAGATGCCCCCGGAGAGCGCCATCTTCTGCCGGAAGTCCGCGTAGGTGAACCAGAGCCGCAGCACGTCCGCGCCGTACTCCTCGTAGATCTCCGCCGGGCTGATGATGTTGCCCTTGCTCTTCGAGAGCTTCTGTCCCGCCTCGTCCACGAAGAAGCCGTGGCCGACGACGGTGCGGTAGGGGGCGGGATCTCCCAACGCCATGGCGACCCACAGGGAGGTCTGGAACCAGCACTGGTATTGGTCGTCGCCCTCGAGGTAGAGGTCGGCGGGGTAGTCAAGCTCCTCGTGGCTACGCAACACGCAGTAGTGGGAGCAGCCGGAGTCCACCCAGACCGACATGATGTCGGGCTCCTTGGTGAAGGAGCGGCCGTCACAGCCGTCGGCCTGGCAGGTCGTGCCCTCGGGCAGCAGCTCGTCGGCCTCTCGCTCCCACCACACGTCGGCGCCGTGCTCGGCGACGAGGTCGCGGATGTGGGCGATGGTCTCCTCGTTCATGAGCCGCGCGCCGCACCTGTCGCAGTAGAAGGCAGGGATGGGGACGCCCCACACGCGCTGGCGCGAGATGCACCAGTCCGGGCGCGACTGCACCATCCCCGCGATGCGGCTCTCGCCCCAGTCCGGGTTCCACTCCACGGCGGAGATCGCCTCAAGGGCGCGGTCGCGCAGCCTCCCGATGTCGAGGAACCACTGCTTGGTGGCGCGGTAGATAACGGGCTGGTGGCAGCGCCAACAGTGGGGGTACTGGTGCTCGATCTGGCCCTCGCCGATCAGCGCGCCTGCCTCCCGCAGTATGGCGGTGACGTCATCGTTGGACTGATCGGCCACCTTGCCGGCCAGCTCCTCGCCCGCCTCGGCGGTGTATCGGCCCAGATCGTCGAGGGGGCTGACCACGTCGAGGCCGTATGCCAGCGCGGTCTCGTAGTCCTCGAGGCCGTGGCCCGGAGCGGTGTGCACCGCGCCGGTCCCATCCTCGATGGTGACGTAGTCGGCCAGCACGACGCGGGAGTCCCGGTCGTACATCGGGTGCCGGGCGACGAGGCCCTCCAGCTCGCCGCCCTGGAAGCGCGCCAGCACCTCGTAGCGGGAGATCCCGCACTCGGCCATCGAGCGGTCCAGCAGCTCCTGGGCCAGGATGAAGCTGCCCTTCTGCGTCTCGACCAGCACGTACTCGGCGTCCTCGGCCAGGGCGATGGCGGTGTTGCCCGGGATGGTCCAGGGCGTCGTGGTCCAGATGAGGAAGCTGACCGGCTCCTCCGGTGGGTTCTCCATGGGCAGATCGTGGGTGTCGCGGAGCGGGAGGGCGACGTAGATGGTGGGCGAGACGCGCGTGCTGTACTCGATCTCGTCCTCCGCCAGCGCCGTCTCGCAGTGGTAGCACCAGTAGACGGGCCGCAGCGCGCGGTACACGAGCCCCGCCAGCGCGATCCTGCCGAAGGCCTCGATCTGCCTGGCCTGGTACTCGGGCGAGAGCGTGAGGTACGGGTGGTCCCAGTCGCCGCGCACGCCGATGCGCTTGAACTGCTCGCGCTGCGTCTCCACGTAGCGCAGCGCCAGATCGCGGCAGAGCGCGCGCCACTGCAGCACCGAGACGTCGCCGCGGAAGATCCCGCGCTCCTTCTGGACGCTCTGCTCGGTGGGCAGGCCCTGGGTGTCCCAGCCGGGGACGTAGGGGCAGTCGAAGCCGCGCATGGTCCTATACTTGATGGTGATGTCCTTGAGTATCTTGTTCAGCGCCTGGCCCAGGTGGATGTCGCCGTTGGCGTAAGGCGGGCCGTCGTGGAGGATGTACGTGGGCGCCCCGCTGCGCAGCTCGCGCACGCGGCGGTAGATGTCCATGTCCTCCCACATCTTCAGTATCTGCGGCTCCCGCTCGGGCAGGTTCCCCCGCATGGGGAACTCGGTCCTGAGCAGATTGAGCGTATCTCGGTAGTCCATCGCGTGACTTCCTCTCGCCGCACGAGCCGAGATGAGGTAGTGAAAGAGCCGCCGAGTCCCGGCGCCTGCAGGCGCGGGGAGCCTCCGCGACCAGGTATTCCCGGCAGCAGATTTCGGTGTGCCGGGCAGTCTACCACATCGGGGCGGGTTCTTTCAAGCTGTACTGGTGCAGTCGGCGGGACGCAGGTGCGCGGTGGGCCGGGGGCGAACACGCCGCAAGTGACCACGATTGTACTGCAGCGGGAGGAGGACGGGCAGTGGCAGGACTGAACTTGAACGTCGGGGGCTTCAATCTGGGCGCTGGGGCCGGTGCGGGCAGCGCGGTGAGCAGAGGGTGCGGTGGCGGGTGCGGCGCCATCGTGGGCGTCTTCTTCGGCATTATCCTGATCCCGGTGGGTTTCTACCTCGCCTATCACAGTGAGGCGCGGCTGATCAACCACGGCAAGGTCTTCGAGAGCGTCGAGATGGCGCAGCCCGACGCCGCCAAGGCGCAGGAGGGTGAGCTGGTCAAGATCAGCGGGCAGGCTGAGGGCGAGTTCATCACCATCCCCGAATGGGATGGGCAGGCGCTCTATGTTTACACCGAGGTGGAGGAGTACGAGCGAGAGGAGGACGCGGAAGGCGACGTTGACTACGAATGGAAAACCGTTGACTCGGACACGCATTGGGCGAGCTTCACCATCGGCTCCGTGGCGGTGAGACCACAGGGGGCCAACGCGGTCGGTGAAGAGGAAGTCTACTCGGGCTACAAGAAGAAGTTCGAGACCGCCTTCCACGTGGGGACCTCCGCGGACAATCCCGAGGTGGGCGACCGGCGCAAGTCCATCGAGGTGCTCGACGCCACCCGGCCGGTCATCGTGCTCGGCCAGATGTCGGGCGGCACGATCTCGGGCGGCACCACCTTCGTGGTCAGCACCCAGAGCGAGGAGCAGACCACCGAGACCCTCAAGAGCGAGTACAAGATGGCGAAGTGGGGCATGCGCTTCGGCGCGGTGATGTGTATCTTCGTGGGCATCATGCTGATCTTCGGGCCGCTCACGATGCTGGTCGGCTACATCCCGATCGTGGGCGACCACATTTCGTGCCTGTTCGCCGTCATCGCCTTCGCGTTCGCCGCGCTCTCGGTCACGGTCATCACTCTGTTCATCAAGGCCTTCTGGTTCCTGGTGGCGGCGGCGGCGATCGTAATGGGCTACATGATCTACCGTGGCGTCACGACCCCGAGGGGTGGGCCGGGAGGCGGCGAGGCGGGAGGGCCCGACCGGCCCGTTCAGCCGACGGCTCCGCCGCGCGCCGTCACGCCGGAGGCGCCAGCGGGCGTGCCCAGGCCGGAGGCGCCGGAGCGCTCCGAGGAAGCCCCCGAGCCGGAGGCCGGGCCGAGGTTCTGCCCTAACTGCGGCGCGGAGCTTGCGCCGGACAGCAAGTTCTGTGCCCAGTGCGGGCAGCAGGTCAGAGATCAGTGAGCGTCGTTCACACACACAGAGGAGGCCATGGCATGGAGTACGAGATTCGTGGCACGGTCATGCAGAGCGTCGAGGTCACGCTGAATCAGGGCGAATCGGTCTACACCGAGGCCGGCGGGATGTCGTGGATGACCGCGAACATCGAGATGACCACCGACATGAGGGGCGGTCTGATGGGCGCGCTCAAGCGCGCCGTGGCCGGTGAGTCGCTGTTCGTGACCCACTACGGCTGCAACTCGGGCACCGGCTTCGTAACCTTCACTACGGAGACGCCGGGCAAGATCATCCCCATCGAGCTGGCCGAGGGCCAGAGCATGGTCTGCCAGCGCGACTCGTTCATGGTGGCGGAGGAGGGCGTGGATATCGAGATCCACATGCACAAGCGGCTCGGCGCGGCGCTGTTCGGCGGTGAGGGGCTGGTGCTGCAGAGGATCACCGGCCCGGGGACGGCGTTCTTCGAGCTGTCGGGCGAGATCGTGGAGTACAAGCTCGAGGCGGGTCAGCAGCTTAAGATCGATCCGGGCCACATCGCCATGATGGACCCGACCGTGGACTTCGACGTGTCGATGGTGCGGGGGATCACGAACATCTTCCTAGGCGGCGAGGGCCTGTTCCTGGCGACCGTCACCGGGCCCGGTCGGATCTGGCTGCAGAGCATGCCGCTGTCGAACCTCGCCCTGCGCCTGATCCCGTACCTGCCCAAGTCCCGCGACTAGGACGCAGCGCGGACGACGACCGGCGTCCGGGGAGCGATCTCCGGGCGCCGGCTTCGCACTCGAGGCGCCGCAGTTCGCCGCTCGTCAGCGCCCCCAGCTCACCGTTGGGCTGCCGCTGACCGCGCCCGCGGGCGTCACCAGCTCCGTCAGCGTGTCGCCCATCTCCGCCGCGCCGGGAACCAGGATCGCCTGGGGCTGCCCATCCCGCAGCCGCGCCAGCCACAGGTCCGCATTCGTCGCGAAGCCCTGAGCGACCTCGCCCGCCTGCAGGCCCAGGACGAACTCCCGCTCCCCGTGCCTCAGCCGCAGGCCGGTGGCGGTCGCCTCCAGCGTGGGGGCGGGCGGATCGGGCGTGGGGGAGATCAGCAGGAAGGTGATGGCGCGCAGGGCGCCGCGTCCCCGGTAGAGCGCCCAGGCGTCGTGCGTGGCTCGCCGCGGCTGCTCGCGCTCCTGAGCGGTCATGGGCAGCACGGTGCCGCCCGGGAGCGCGGTCAGGGCCTGCAGCGAGGCGTCGCCGGAGCGCACGGTCAGCACGTCGCCTGCGACCGAGCACTCGCCGCTGGGGTGGAGCATGAAGCGAACCGCATGGTCGTCGCGCTCGCCCAGGTTCAGCTCGTCGATGAGCACGACGAGATCCGGGCGCATGAGGAGGACGTGTCGGCGCGAGCCCGAGTAGGCGTGCCGCGTGTCGCCCAGGGCGTATCCGGAACGCGCGTCGCAGTGGTAGGCGAGCGTGCGGCCGGGCATCCACCTGTTCTGGATGCGCTCGTCGATCACGGGCACGTTGTGATCGGCGGTTCTCCCTCCGACTCCGTCGGGGAGGAAGCGCCGGCCGAGGGCGTAGAGCGTGACGTGGTTCATGTTCTCCTCTTTGTGCTGTCCCTTCATGCCGCAGTGATGGAGCAGGATCGTGGCGTCGTCGCCCCAGCCGCTGCGCCAGACGCTGACGCCGATGTCGGCGAAGTGGCGCCCGGTGTCGGTCTGAGCGGGGCGCTCGGCGGGCAGGTCCGGGTCCACCCACCAGAAGCGGTCACCGTATCCGGCCCCCGCAGGCGTCTCCTCAGTGGGGTGGCCGAGCCACTGGAAGCGCGGGTCCTGGAACTCGCGCGCGATGGCGTGGAAGACCCACTGGTTCCAGTACTCCCCCGCGCCGCCGCCGTTGTATCCCAGGTCGCGCCCCTCCCAGTCGGAGACGTGGAGCTGGAACTCGGCGAAGCGCCGCAGGAACGGGTGGCCGAGGTCGTCCTCGCCGGTAACGTTGCGCAGCATCTCGGCCAGGCGCACCCACTCGCTGACCCCGTAGGCGCCGTAGCTGGGCGACTCGAGCCAGCCGCCGGAGGTGTGCTCCTCGAAGCAGTCGAGCATGAAGCGGCGGGCGAGAGCGACCCACAGCGGCGCGCGCTCGTCCTCACCCAGCAGCGTGAGTCCGGCCATCCCCAGCCCGCACATGGTGACCGAGGTGTGGTTGCCGCGCAGATCGTTGTAGATTGAGCCGTGGCCGCTGATGGCGTTCAGGTAGAGCCCGTGGGCAAGGGTGGCGATGGCGTCGCGGACGTCGGCTCGCTCGCCCTCCAACATGGCCTGCGAGCTGATGTCGTAGGCGGTGCACAGGCACTGCAGCGGGTAGGAGGTGCCGAAGTCGAAGTAGCGGTACTGCGGCCGCAGCCAGAAGCGGTGGCGAACCAGCGCCAGCGCCCAGCGCCGCGCCTGCTCGACGAAGACGGGATCATCGCACAGGCACGCGCCGAGCAGCCAGTGCGAGAAGTCGTGCCAGTACAGCTCGCGCCAGGCGTCGAGGCCGGGGAAGGGGTCGGCGCCCAGGCCGGGGCCGAGGTCGGGCGGCTGCGGCGGCCTCACCGAGAGCAGGTTCGCGCCCCAGGCGGGCCGGCGCTCGCTCCGGGACTCGGCGGTGAGGACGTACGGCTCCTCGGCCCTGTGCGCGTCCAGGTCCGCGATGATGTCGGTGAGCGGCTGGGCCAGCTCCGGATGCTCGGCGGCCAGGCTGCGCCAGCGGTCGCGGTTGGCCTCGTTGAAGCGCAGCCGCGGGTGCCCCTGCACGGCCAGGTGGATCTGCTCGGCGTCGCGCCCGGCCCGGCGGTGCCAGGCCGCCATCTCGCCCAGGAGGGCGTCGGCCCGGCTCTCGGTGCCGGCCGGCTCCAGCGATGGCGTGAAGCGCACGTAGTGCTCGTTGCCGCCGCCCCATCCCCACAGGTACATCGCCAGGGCCAGGGGGCCCGAGCCGTTGCCGAGGTAGTGGCGGAGGTCAACGCGCGCGACGCCGGCGACCTGGTGGTCGAGGACGACCGCCTCGGGGCCGTCGCCGAGACGCGCCGACATGCGCCACTGGGCGTTCGCCGCGTGGGCGTCGATGACCAACCAGGGGGAGGCGGAGAGGTCGGCGTGGACGGTGGCGACCAGGCGAGAGTGGTACGGGCTGCCGCGCTCGAAGACGACCGCCCCGGCATCGTCGGGGGCGACCTGCTGCTCGGCACCGCCCAGGTCCTGCGATACGGCCTCGCGAGTCCAGACCGCCTGGAGCGGCCCGGCGCCGGCGGCGGCGCAGATGAGGGCCAGGGCGAGCGAGAAGGCCGGACGAGACATAGCGGCACCTCCGCGAGCCGTGATAGAGAGAGCTTGGCTACGCGGAGGCGCGATTCCTTCCCAGCGGGTTGTGGGCGCTACTCGTAGTCGTGCTGTACCCTCAGCCCGACCTTCTTCTCCTGCTGCTCCTTGAACAGCAGCGTGGCGTGCTCGGGGACGGGGAGGCCGAGCTGCTGGCTGAGCGTGGCCACCTTATAGCGGGCGTGGTGGTCGAGAGCGGAGCTCTCGGCGGCGAGCCGCCACTGCTCCCGCGCCTTGAAGAGCTCGCCGGCCTGCTCCAGGATGTGAGCCTTGAGGTGCAGAGCGAGCGTCCCGTCGGGATCGACGACGAGGTACTCGTCCACGGCCTTGATGGCCTCATCGTAGCGCCCCTGCTCCATGAGGCGCCAGGCGGGCAGGTAGCGCTCGCGGATGGTGATGGTCGCGCCCTTGGCGGTGGCGTCGCTGGGGCGGCGCTTGAGGCAGTAGTCATACCACATCAGCGCCTCCTTCATCTCAGGCAGGCGCTCGTAGCCGTGCGCGATGAGGCGCTCGATGTACTCGGGATGCTCGAAGCGCGTGGCCGCGCTCAGCCACCGTGCCGCCTCCTCGTAGTCGCGGATCTTGTCGAAGTAGGTCCAGCCGAGCTCGAAGTACAGGTCGTAGCGGTCCGGGTTCCAGGAGATGCCCTCCTTGAGGACATTGACGCCCTCTTCGAGCATCTTCGCCTGGACCTTGGGGTCATCGGTCTCGACGTAGAGGTTGTAGGCGCAGTGCCAGGCCGTGATGCGCCACGGCTCGATCCAGTGCGGGTCCAGGAGCGTGGTCATGCGCATGAGGTAGAGCGAGTCCCAGTAGGTGCCCTCGCCGGAGTGCCACATGGAGTGGGTCTTCATCCACAGCATCGAGGCGGCGACCTCGCGGAAGCCGCCGAGCATGGCTCCGACGATCACTCCGGTCATGGCGGGCGCATCGTACTGCATGATCTTGGTCACCTGTGTGGGCCGCGCGTACCCCAGCACCAGGCGCTTGTAGGAGAGGCTGTCGTACAGCGGCTGCAGGCCCACGAAGAGCCCGATCAGCAGGATCCACGCCACAAGCTTCTTCGCTGTACTGCTCATGCTATCACTCCGCGGCCTCGGTCGGTTCGGCCCGCGTTCTTCGGTTCCCCGTCCGGTCTTTGCTATACCTCCCGCTCATTGAAGAACAGGTAGCCCATGGCGAGCACGATCGCCACGTAGATCATGGCCATCCCCACGGCCTGGCCGACATAGCTCCAGAGGACGACCGTGTCCTTGAGGATGGCCTCGCGCACATCGAAGGTCTCGAAGTGGGGCAGGACGCGGTAGATCGTGCCGAGCACGATCTGGGCCAGCTTGCTCGCGCCCGTGTCCGGGTCGGCCAGGTGGCCGAAGAAGGTGCTCGCCTGGCCCACGAAGTAGACGAAGAAGGTGAAGACCGCCGCCAGGATCCAGGTGAACACCACGGAGGCGAGCACCGCGATGCCCATGACGACGGCCAGCTCGAAGAAGCTGAGCAGGATGGCCTTCGCCACGTTCGCGTACATGAACTCCATGGAGTAGTGGGTCCCGTTCTCCTCGCTGGGTATGGCGAACTGGGGGGCCTTGATGGCGAAGACGATGTAGAACGTGATGCCCATCAGCGCCACGTTGGTTATCACCGTGCCCAGGCCACCGAAGAACTTGCCCAGCAGGAACTGGGCGCGCGTCACGGGCTTGGACAGCAGCGTGTAGATCGTGCGCTTCTCGATCTCGTCGGGGATCATCCTGGTGCCCAGGAAGACGGCGATCAGCATCCCGAAGAAGCGGATGGAGCCGAGCCCGACGTCGATGAGCATCTTCAGCTCCGCACCGGGCTGCAGGTAGGTGAAGACCCAGGACGACCCGATGATGAGGATGGCGAAGACCAGGATGCCGTTCAGGAACTTGCGGCGCCAGCCCTCGTGATAGGTGGCCTTCGCCACTCTATAGATCGCTTTCATCTGGCTGCTCCTCTCCGACGGCTTCGATGAAGACCTCCTCGAGGGTTCGCCGGAAGGGCCCGACGTCGATCAGGTGCCCGCCCCGGTCCTCGACCATGGCGGCGGCTTCGAAGGCCGCATCGCGCGTGTCGAACAGCGCGCGGCAGGTGTCATCGAGCCAGGTGACCTCGGCGGCGCGCTGCTCCAGCGAGGCGAGCAGGTCGTCCTCGAGCTCGCGGGCCTCGACGCGGTACTGGCCGGCGTCGCCGGAGAGCAGGTCTTCAACGCTGCCCTCGATCACCTTGCGGCCGCGGTCGAGCACCACGATGTTGTCGCAGATCGGCTCCATCTCCTTGAGCAGGTGCGAGCAGAGGAAGACGGTCTTGCCGCGATCGCGCAACTCCAGGATGACCTCGCGGATGTCCCTGGCGCCGATCGGGTCGAGCCCGGCCGTCGGCTCGTCGAAGAAGACCAGGTCGGGCTCGTTGATCAGAGCCTGGGCCACGCCCACTCGCTGGCGCATGCCGCGGGAGTAGTTGACGACCCTGCGGTCCCTGCGGTCCCACATGCCCACGAGCTTGAGCAGGTCCTCGATGCGCTCTGCCAGCTTCGCCCCGCCCAGGCCGAAGAGGCCGCCGTACATGGCGAGCAGCTCAGGCCCGTTGAGGTGCTCGTAGAAGTAAGGTCCCTCGGGGAGATAGCCCACGCGCTGCTTGTAGCGCGGACTGCCCAGCGGCTGGCCCAGGACCTCGGCCGTGCCGGAGTTGGGGAAGATCAGGCCCAGCAGCAGCTTGAGGGTCGTGGTCTTGCCCGAGCCGTTGGGGCCGACGAGCCCGAAGATCTGTCCCTCCTCGACCTCAAGTGTGAGGTCCTCGATCCCCACGGCCTTCTCGCCCCAGCCGAGGTCGTAGATCTTGGTGAGGCGCTCAGTGCGTATGGCAAGAGGTATGTCGGCCACCTCCCGGGCGCGCTGGGCGCACCCCGGCTCGGGTCCGCGTGTCAGCGCGCGGGCAAATCCGTCTGGATTGTACAGGCTGCAACGCTTCCGAGCGCCGCCGTTGTTCCCGGTCAGCTCGCTTTCTTCCCGGGGCTCTTCGAGCCCTGCATCGCGGAAGTAGCGGGCGTCGCGCGGCGGTAGAGGGGAGGTGTGGTCCGGCGCGCCGGAGAACATGGCGG
>JALGUJ010000152.1 GCA_029820945.1 Candidatus Zipacnadia bacterium
GTCGGTCTTGGTGACGCGGAAGGCGCGCTCGCCATCGAAGGCAACGTCCGCCCACGCGAAGTCGGCGCCACCGCCCTCGCCGGTGTGCCAGACCCACCGGTCGGGCCCTCCCTCACCGACCTCCTCCATGGACCAGTTGGGGACGATGGGTCGGTCCAGGTCCTGGGCGACGGCGGGCAGGATGCAGGTGATACTCAGAGCGAGCGTCAGCGTCCTCATTCGGATGCCTCCCGGAGAGCCAAGCTTCGGCAGCGGTCTGACCACGGCAGAGCGCCCCTCGAACGGCGAGTCGGGCTTCCAGCCCGACTCGCTTCACTCACGAGCGCGCAGCACCTGGGTCTGCCCGGGCCCCAGCTCGAGCGTGGCGACGAGATCGCCTGCGACCGGCTCGGGAGCGAGTGTCGCCCCGTCCAGAACCGACGTGAAGGTCACCGCCCCCCCGGTCCACCAGTCGCCTTCGAGCCGCAGCGTCGCAGCCACGGGGTCATCGGCGGGGTTGTGCACGGCCAGGTAGAGCGGGCCGCCGGGCCGGCCGTAGCGTTCGATGCGGACGGCGTCGGGCTCGGCGCGCGCGTGCGGCACCGGCTCCCACCCCGCCTCATTGAGCGCGTCGAAGACCGGAATGTAGCGCCGGAACAGCTCGCGGTCGCGCTCCAACAGCTCCGGCGTGCGGAAGTAGCGCTGCATGTTCGCGTAGCCCGGCTCCGTACCGCCGCCGGCGGTGCTGATGCCCGGCCAGAAGCCGTAGAGAAGCTGGTTGTCGAAGTGCCGGCGCATCTCCTCCGGCGTCATCGCCGGCACGCGCACCAGCACCGCGGACCGCCACTGCATCAGGTTCGAGACCGGCCGATGGTAGGCGTAGATGCGCTGCTGCATGGCCTGCGTATCGTCCTGGAAGCCCAGCAGCTCGCAGCCGGTGACGTCGGCCAGGTGCCCGTAGAGGCGGGTGGCGTGCGGGTGCAGGTTGAACATGAGCAGCTTGCCGCGCTCGTGCAGGTAGTCCCGCAGCCACATCAGGAACTCGGCGTGCGCCATGCCGCTGAGCACCACCGGATTGCCGTTGGCCGGCGAGAAGGCCAGCGGCAGGTCGGAGGCCGCCAGGTGCTCGCGGGCGTAGTCCTCGTGCGAGGCGAAGGTCGGGCTGACGCTGTCCACGTAGATGCCGTCCGCCCACTCGATCCTGGGAACCACTCGCGTCGTCCGGCACCAGTCGGCGATGTTCGGCGAGGGCAGATCGGGGTCCGAGTTCGTCTGCCACCACGTTGACCAGGTGGCGTACATGTCCTCGAAGTACGGCGGCCGACCATCCGCGCCGATGACCATCGAGTTGAGGAGCGCCCGGGCCATGGCGTTGCGCGGGACGCCCTGCCACTGCTCGTCGGTCTGCTCCTCGGCCGCCCACGCCTCCAGCTCGGCGAGGCGCTCCTCGTACGGGGGCAGGTCGTCGCGCTCCACCGCGTCCGGGAATCTCTGGCGTACGCCCCACGGCTCGATGTAGGGGAAGGTAAGGGCTCCGTGCTCGCGACACCACTCGCGCTGAGCCGCCGTCGCGTCGCCGCACTCGTAGAAGGCCAGCCCGAAGTCGCCGATGTCCGGCGTGTCCGCGTCAGGCAAGCGCAGCGTCCAGCAGCCCCCGCGCGGCGCCTTGCCGTCGAACAGCGCCGGGAAGATGGCGTAGTAGCGCTCCAGCGCCGCCCGGAAGCCCCACGCGGGCTCATGGCGGTAGAGGACGAAGCTGAAGCGGGCCGGGGCCTCCGGCGCCGCCGATGAGAGGGCGAGGTCCACGCCGGTCGCCAGGCCCGCGTCGTCGCAGCGGAAGCCCTGCAGGGCGGGCGGGTCGAGCGACGTCGCCAGGGCCAGGGCGCCGGCCTCGCCGGCGATCGACGCCAGCGGATAGCGGCCGGTTGGGTGGCCGGCGAAGCCGACGCTGCCCTGGTAGCTACCACCGGGCTCGATCGCGATCGCCTCACTCGGGCCCGCGCCCCAGCGCCAGCCCGCCGCCGCCACCGGCAGCCGCCAGATCAGGCGCAGCGCGCGGTCGGTTCGCTCGGGCTCGGCAGCGGTCACACTCACTCGCGCCGAGAGGTGATCCGCGTGCGCGGCGTACTCGACCGCAATGCGCAGGCCGTCTAGTTCACTCATCTGCACCGGCGCCGCCTGGCCGGTGAGCGGCGCGCGCACCGGCCGCTCCGAGCCCCAGCCGCCGGGGCGGGCGGTAATGCGCACGTTGTCGAGGTCAGCCTGCAGCCCGCCGCCCTGGAAGACGCGCAGGGACAGACGCACCGCCGTGACCGCGGTCGGGACGATGTACTCGTAGCTGAACTGCTGCCACCGGTCGGGCTCGTTGACCGGAAAGCCCACGTCATAGTGGGCGTTCGAGTAGGGGGTATGCTTCCAGCCGTGTGAGGGCACAGCGGCGGCGGTTAGATCGCGTCCGTCGGCGCCGAACAGGCGCAGGCACAGGATGAAGGTCCCGTCGGTGGCCGCCGCCCGAGCGCTCCATGAGATCGTGAGCACCTCGCCGGGCTCCACGGCGACCGGCTCGACGGCCGCCATGCCCGCACCCCCCTCCCGGCCGTTGCCGATGCGCAGGAAGGCCTCCCCCTCGGCCGCGTCCCCCTCGTTACGCTGCGCGAAGACCTGCTCGACATCCCAGTCGGCCATGAGCGCCGAGGTCCAGGTGGGCTCCTCCGCCTCGAAGTCCAGCGCCAGGACCTCGCGCGACGGCAGATCGTCCGCCCGCCGGAACTCCTGCACAAACAGCCCGCCCGTCGAGCCGCTCGCGAGCGGCAGCTCCCGGCCATCGATGGCCACTCCTGACACTGCGCCGGTGGCCTCATCGAGGGTGACTGCCAGTCCGTCGTCCGTGTGCCATTGTGCCGCGCACAGGTGGGTGGCGCACCAGACCGTGGCGGCCCCCGCGAGCAGCGCCTTACGCATCAGGTACATGCCGCGACCCCCTTCTGGACGTGGCGCTCAGGTTCGCGTGGTCATGCTTCGTCGGGGTAGGAGTAGAATCCCTCCCCGGTCTTGCGCCCCAGCTTGCCGGCCTCGACCAACCCGATAAGGCGCGACGGCGGGTCGTAGCGGGCGTGCCCCGTCTGCTCGTGCATCGAGCGCAGCATCGACAGCACCACGTCCAAGCCCATCATGTCGGCGGTGCGCAGGGGGCCCATGGCGTGCCCCATGCCCTTCTCGACGACACTGTCGATCCGCTCCGGCTCTCCGCCCTCGTCGAGCAGGTCGATGGCGGCGGTGATCAGGGAGCCGAGGGTGCGGTTCACGACGTAGCGCGGCACCTCGCCCGAGGTCATGGCCTCCTTGCCCATGACTTCGCACAGCTCCCTGGCGGCCTCGACGACCTCCGGGAGCGTGCGCGGACCGGGCTCGATGAGCACGAGCCTGATGGCGGGCGCGGGGTTGAAGAAGTGTACGCCGAGGAAGCGCTCGGGCCGTCCGAAGGCCTCGCCCAGCACCTCGATCGACAGCGCCAGCGTATTGGTGGACACCGGGATGCCCTCGCCCACCACGTCGGCGGCCTGGCGCAGCACCTCGCGCTTGACCTCGAGGTTCTCATAGACCGCCTCGATCACCCAGTCGGCGTCGGCGAGGCACTGCCAGGTCGGTTCCCAGCTCACCAGCCTGCGCACCTGCGCAGCGTCCTGAGGGGTGATCTTCTGCGACTCCACCCCGCGGCTGAGCGATCTGGCGAGAAGCTGCCGGCTGCGGTGCATGGCCTCCTGGGAGGTGTCCAGCAGGTGGACACGCAGCCCGGCCTGGGCCGCGGCCTGGGCGATGCCCGTGCCCATGGTGCCCGCGCCGATCACACAGATATTGCGTACGCTCATCATGACCACCCTTCCGGATTGGAGTGCGACGTCTCTCCCCGCACTCGACCTGAGCGCCCGGACACAGGCGGACGACAGGCGACGGCTCTGCCTCACCCCGGAGCTGCGCACGCGGCACGAACGAGGTCCCGCAAGATACCGATTCGACGCCGGACACCGAGCCGCCTACCAGAACCCGCGAAGGAATCCGACCGTGCGCGAGGGAAGCCGCCCCTGAGCCCAATCAGTCGGAGGAGGGAGCGCCATGCTGATCGACTTCCACGTGCACCTGGGCAACTGCTTCCGCCAGGAGTACCCGCACGGACGGCAATCGCCCTCAGTGCACCAGCTCATCGACTGGATGGACCGCAACGGCATCGACATGGCGGTGCTGCTGCCGCTGGAGAGCCCGGAGGTGTGTCCGGGCTACTACCTCTCCGAGCAGGCGATCGCCGACCGGGACACCTACCCCGAGCGGCTCATCGCCTTCTGCTGCTTCGACCCGCGGATGAGGTCGGTGGACGAGCTCATCGACACCTTCGTGGACCGACACGGGGTGCTGGGCTTCGGCGAAGCGCTCAACGAGCTCGCCTTCGACGACGAGCGCAACAAGGCTATCTATCGCAAGTGCGAGGAGCGGGGCATCCCCATCGTGTTCGAGATCAACACGAACTACTGCTGGGACGAGGTGGGCCTGCCGCGGCTGGAGAGCTGCCTGCAGGAGTTCCCGAGCTGCCGGTTCGTCGGCCACGGTCCGGCGTTCTGGACCGCGATCTCGGGCGACGACACGCGCTCGGGCTACCCCGAAGGCCCCATCACGCCCGGCGGGGCCATCGACCGGCTCATGGCGCAGCACGACAACCTGTGGCTGGACCTGTCGGCCGGCTCGGGGCACAACGCCATGACGCGCGACCCGGAGTTCGCCGCGGGCTTCATCGAGCGACACTGGCAGAAGATGCTGTTCGCGACCGACTACTTCATCGTGAACCAGGAGATCCCGCACGTCGAGTGGTTCAGGGGTCTGGACATCTCCGAGGAGATGCGCGAGGCCATCGGCTCGGGGAATGCGCTGCGGGTGCTGGGCCTGGCCCTGTAGGGCACGGGACCCCGCCCTACAAGAACGGCAACGACATCCGGGGCCCCGCCGTCCGGGGCGCCCACGGAAGGGTGACATCACATGCCCATCAGCGTAGGAATGGTCGGACTCGGCGCGTTCGGCACGCACTTCATCCAGCCGGTGAAGGACCACCCGGAGGTCGCACGGGTGGCGTTGTGTGATCTTGATGAGCAGAAGCTCGCCGATCGCTCGCAGCAGTTCGGGATCGACGAGTGCTACCGCAGCCTCGACGACATCCTGGCGACCGACATCGATGCGGTCATGATCATCACCCAGCCGTGGCTGCACGCGCCGCAGGCGATCCAGGCGATGGAGGCGGGCAAGCACGCCTACTCGGCCGTGCCCGTGGTCATGTTGCCCGACGGCGACGAGATGCTGGACTGGTGCGACCGGCTCATTGAGGCCGCCGAGCGCACCGGGATGAACTACATGATGGGTGAGACCGGGGTGTACCGACCCGAGACGATCTACTGCCGCCGCAGGGCCGCGGCGGGGGAGTTCGGCCACTTCACCTACGCCGAAGGCCACTACTTCCACGACATGTCGCACGGCCTGTACGATGTCGCGCGGTGGCGCTGGGGCGACAGGTGGGACGACAGCAGGCGCGGCGGTATCCCGATGCATTACCCCACTCACTCGA
The DNA here is from genome assembly GCA_029820945.1 of Candidatus Zipacnadia bacterium. Lineage (GTDB taxonomy): Bacteria > Armatimonadota > Zipacnadia > Zipacnadales > UBA5352 > JALGUJ01. The sequence goes on from JALGUJ010000152.1 coordinate 5,585, forward strand.
CCGGCCAGATCATCGACATTACGGGCGCGCACATGACGCACGTGTCCGCGCTGGGCTACGCCATGCCCGGCGACGACTGGTTCCTGCCGGGCACCTACTGGAACAATATCTACTCCGACCAGGTGGGTCTGTTCCGCATGAGCGACGGCTCGATGGCGCGCATCGCCGAGATGCGGCGTACCGGCACGCCCGGCATCGACACCTTCCGGCTCTACGGGACACAGGGCAGCTTCGAGCGCAACTTCGCCGGCTCCACGTGGCTGACGGCGGATGGGCAGGAGCCGGTCGATCTGTCCGCCGTCGAGGACCCGCTGCCCGAGAAGCTGGCCGCCAACAAGGGAGGCCACGGCGGCTCGCACGCCTACCTGGTGCACGAGTTCGTGATGTCGTGCGTCGAGGAGCGCCTGCCGCGCGTTAACGCCTGGGCCTCGGTACGCTACCTGGCTCCGGGCATCATGGCGCACAAGTCCGCCCTGCGGGACGGCGAGCTGCTCGAGATCCCGGATTGGGGTGACCCGCCGGGCTAGGGCCGGCGGAGAGGAATGCTGCGCGCGCGCGCACTCAGGCCGGTGGCGCTGGGGCTGGTCGCGGGGGCCGCACTGCTCGCGGCGTTGGGGCTGGCCGCGTGGCAGTGGCTGGGGCCCGAGGTGCTGCGCTCGCGTCTCGTCGGCCGATTCGCGCCGGAGGAGTACGAGCGCTGGGCCCGGGAGCGGTTCGAGCAGCGCTTCCCCGGCGACAAGCCCCTCAACTGGCGCATCGCCGAGACCGCCGAGCGCTTCCGCGACGCCGAGCCCATGGGCCGCTTCGTACTGCACGACAACGACTGCTCGGACTTCGTAGGCTGCATCATCGACGAGGCGCTCGGCCCGGGCGCGCGCTTCAACCGCGACGGCGATGACCACGCGCTGTGCGGCGAGGGCGGCGCGCTGCGACGCTGGCTGTTCGACGTGCGCACTCTCGCCGACGTGGATGCGGTGCAGCCCGGCGACGTCATCGGCGTGCGGCACTCCCCCTGGTACGCGCCCCACGACGACTCCATCGGCCACGTCGGCGTCGTCGCCACCGACGGCTCCGTCCTCGACTTCACCAAGCTCAAGAGCTGGCCCCAAGCGCGCTACGGCCGCTCCGAGTTCGAGTGGTTCATCCGCCATAGCACGCCCGAGCAGGTGCGGGTGGGGCGCCTGCGGCCCGAGTTCCGCTACCGCGTCATCGAGATGAAGGCACCGTGAGCGGGATGGGGGAGGAGGCCGTGGCTGTTGCCGTTGCTGTTGCCGTCGCCGTCGTCCGCCCCGCTCCCCCTCTTTCGCCGCCGTGAGGATGCTATGCATCCTCCATGTAGGACAGGCATTCCTGCCTGTCAATGCCGTGCCCGTCAATGCCGTGCCCGTCAATGCCGTGCGGTCGTCGAGACGGCAGAACGACGACAGCCACGAATGGCTGTCAACAATGTCTGACAGGTCCCGCCCCTGGGCGGGATCCTACAATAACGACACCTGACGGGGCCGAGGTAGCCGCCTCTCCTCTGGTGACACAGGAAGATCCCGACCTGACCGGCTCCGGCAGGGACGGGGGAGGAGGCCTTTGCCCTTCCAGCGAGCGGGCGGGGGGGCGAACCTGCCTACCCAGTTCGGTCAGACCCCGCGGGACGCCGGGGCGTGTGTGACAGCCCCGCTTTGGTGGTAGACTGAGGGCAGATGGATGCTGAGGAGGCGGATCGACGCCGCGGCCGGGACGCGGGGGAGTTCGTGGGTGTACCCCCGGCCGCGGTGACAGAGACCCCGGGAGGCCGAGCGATGATTCGGTCAGGCAGATCGCGTGTGGTCGTGCTCATCCCTCTGATGCTCATTCTCTTCGCCGGCGTGGCGCCCGCGAAGCGGATGCCCTTCGGTCAGCTTCCTCGGGAGTGGTCAAGGCTCTTCCCCGCGCCCCACGAGATCCGCGACTCGGGCTTCTTCCCGATCATCAAGCCCCCGGAAGGCGACGGAGAGTTGCCTTTCACGCTGCCCGGCACGCCGCAAGTCACGCTCCGTGGCGACGCCTTCTACGACGATTCCGGGGCCGGCACGCCCATCGAGGCGGCATCCCTGGACTACGAATTGGAGGAGAAGAGCACCTGGGCCGCCGACGGACGCGAGTTCGCTTTGTGGGAGGCCGATTTCGACGTGGCCATCGGTCTCAGTTCCTCCGAGGCGGAGACGGCGCAGGACTTCGCGCAGTACTACGATCCCGCGCGGGACACGCCGGTGCCGCTTGGCGACCAGGCCTACTTCAGCCACGTGGCGGGCCGGGACCAGGAGCACCTGTACGTGCGCAAGGGGCGCTACAGCATCGCGGTGGGCTTCGACATCTCCCCGGGCATGTACCGCGGGGCCGTGCACGAGACACTCAGGCAGCTTGCGCAGCACTGGGCGGGCCTGATCGTGCGTCGCATCGCGGGTGGGCCGCCGCAGACCGGGGGCACGCGGATCGCGGTCACCGCTCGGATGGGGGGGAACCCGCCGCAGACGCAGTACGTGGACGTCCCGGCAGGCAAGACGCCCGGCCAGATCACCATCCGAGTGACCACCAGGCAGATGGGGCAGGGCGGGCCGCAGCCGGTCGGTGGCGTGACCGTGAGCCTGCCGGACTACAACGCGACGGCGACGACATCGCCGGCGGGCGCGGCGGTGCTGCGCGCGCAGGGCGGCGGCCAGGACGCGATCATCGGCGCGGTGACCTTCGACATGCAGGCGCAGGCCGCGCCGGCGGGCATCGAGCTGCTGATCCGCGGGCCGGACCTGCTGCCCGTGATGGGCGGCGGTGAGGTGCAGGTGACGGTGCGCGACGCGCAGTCGCATGTGCCCCTGACCGACGCCACCGTGAAGCTCACGCTGCTCGACGCGGCCAAGCTGCCCTTCGTCGAGCTGCAGCAGCCGCCGCACGGCCCGATGCCCGCCGCCACCGCCTTCACCCGGCGCATTACGGTCAACGAGCCGACGCAGGCGATGGTGGACGGCGGCAGACTCAAGCTGCACGACATGCCGCTTGGCGTGCGGCTGAAGGTGGAGGCGTGGCTGAACAGCGATGCGACGGTGCGCGCCGAGCAGGAGTGGAGCGCGCCGATGGACCTGCTGATGCTGCGCGGCACGACCGTCGGCCCGGACATGCAGCCGCGCAGCGAGGCCAAGCCGCCCAGGCTGGTCGGCGGGGGCGGCACCCGACCGCACTTGGCCAGTCAGCTTGACCCGACGATTCCCGGCCGGTTCCACGTGCTGACGCGCGCCAGCTTCTACAGCGATCAGACCACGCTGAGCTGGCCGCCCGGCTGCCGCCTGCTGCTGCAGGTGCCCATGACGCGCTTCGCCCAGCGCCTGGCAGGCCAGCGCATGGAGGCCGGACGGACGGCGGACCTGGGCAAGATCGACGTGCTCGAGCCGGCCGAGCACGAGCAGCGGATCAAGACGTGGGTCGCGGAGTTCCTGGACGCGATGCAGTACGACAACGGGCACCTCGCCTCCACGAAGAGCGCGCTGGCGGCCCTCCCGGTGGCGTACCCGGGCGGCAACGCCGGCGCCTCGCCGGTGTACGGCAATGGGCAGATCACGGTGTACCAGGCAGAGCACGAGTACTGGGGCCAGCAGGCCTTCACGTCCCAGGACCCGCCCTATGCCATCTTCTTCCACGAGCTGGGCCACATGGTGCACCGCACCATGGTGGACCGCTGGCTCACCGAGTTAGGCTGGTGCGACAAGTTCCGCATCGGCGGCGACCACTCGACGTGGCGCACGCCCGACGCCTCGACCGAGGGCGGCAAGGCCATGACCTCGTTCTTCGAGGCCATCGCGGACTTCCACGCCTACTGCGTCTTCGCGCACCTCGACCGCGTGCACCCGGAGTTCAGGCAGGACTCGATCTACCACGACCGCGGCTACCTGACGGAGTTTGAGACCGACAGTCGCGCGCTGATGACCCGGAGCCTCGGCGGCTGGCAGGTCGAAGGCGTGCAGACCACCTTGCTGCGCGAGGTCTACGGGCAGACCTTCACCGCCGGCCCGGGCGGACCGGCCACCTCGTTCGGCCAGGTGCTGCGGCTCGCCGACGCCTGGACCGACGAGTCGTGGATCATGCGCTGGGTGCCCGCGCGCACGATCCGGCAGTGGACGGCGATGAAGCGCAAGCACGCGCCTGCTCCCGGCCTGGAGCAGGCGGTGCAGAAGTACGGGATCGATGAGGGCCGCACCGCGCGGGTGATCATCCCCTGCGGGCCGACGGTGCGCCCGACCCGCGTGAGCGTCAACGGTGCCGAGCACGTGCTCAAGGGCGACAACTTCGCGGTGGACATCCTCGACGGCCAGACCATCGAGATCGTGGAGGGCCAGACGCTGATCCTCATCGAGGCCATCGGCCGGCCCGCGAGCTACCGGCGCGTGTTCGCGGATCAGGGCACGAGGCTGCGCTTCGACTCGGAAAGCCGCCTGACCATCGAGGCGGGGCGGGTAATCGTTGACGGCCAGATCACCATTGCGCAGGGCACCACCACCGTCACGCCGAGCGGGACGGTGGTGATGGTCGAGGTGGGGCAGGGCGGCGCGCTCGCGGTCACCTGCATCGAGGGCAGCGCGCAGGTGAGCGCGGCCGGGGGATCGGCGACACTGACCTCGGCGCAGGCGGTGGCGGTGAGTCCGGACGGGCGGCTCGGCACGCCGCGGATCGTGGCCGTGGCGCAGGTGATGGACGCGGTGCTCGGCCCGGAGGCCGGCGGGCAGGTAGCGACCGGCGGCGGGACGCCGTGGCAGCCGGGCGGCGGCGGGATGACCGTCGGCGGGCAGGCGTTCCAGCCCATGCCGCTGGCGCCCGACAGCGCCATCAAGCAGGCGGTGATCTGCCTGGGCTTCGACGAGCGCAGCCGTCTGGTCGGCCGCCAGGAGACCTACCCGGCGGGGACGGAGAAGGTGGCACTGTACCTCGAGATGGTGGATGCGCGGCCGAACTCGGAGATCCAGGTCACCTGGTACCTCGAGGACCGCATCATCGGGCGCCACGTCCTGATCGTGTCGGGCGACAAGAAGAACCTCAGCTACCTCTATGCCGCCGGGCGCGACAGTCTGTGGGTGGGCTCGTACGCGGCGGAGATCCGCGAGAACGGGCGACTGGTGGGGCGGCTGACCTTCCGCATCGAGGGGGGCTAGTGCTTG
>JALGUJ010000153.1 GCA_029820945.1 Candidatus Zipacnadia bacterium
GCTCGGCGAGGAACTCGGGCTCGAGCTTGCCGACGGGCAGGTGCACGGCTCACTCACGCTCCGTGGGCAGGGCCAGCACGCCGCTGACGTGAGCGGCCGACGGCAGGATCAGGTCGGCGCCGGCTACCTCAAACTGCTCGCGCGTAGTCGTGGCGGTCAGGACGCCCGCCGTCCAGGTGCCGGCGGCGCGGCCCACCTCGATGTCCGTGACGTGGTCGCCGACCATGAGCGTCTCGACCGCCGTCACGGTTAGCAGCCCCAGCGCCTCGTGCAGGTGGGCCGGATCGGGCTTGACACGCTCCACGTCGTCGCGAGTGAGCAGCACGTCGTAGACGAGGGGATGGCGCCGCATGACCGAGCCCACGCCCGCGCGGCAGTTTCGCGTGATGATCGCCACCCGGTGGCCGTGGTCCCGCAGCCGCCTCAGCGTCTCCGGCACCCCCGGGAAGGGCAGCGCCACTGAGGTGAACTGCAGCTCCACGTCCTGCATGGCCTGCTCGGCCTCCCGGCGGAAGCGCACGCGCGAGTCGTCATCGTCCAGCAGCGCCAGCGCGTCCTCGATGATCTCGAGGATGTAGCGCCTGGGATTCACGCGGTCGCACAGCCTCCATCGCTCGGCGACTTCCAGGACGCGCCGGCGCATCAGGGCGAAGTCGATGTTCGTCGCCGCGAGAGTGCCGTCGAAGTCGAAGATGACCGCGCGGATGGCGGCCGGATCGAACTGCTCGCTCTGCCAGACCTGTGGCTCGGTGGTCATGTGATGAAGATGGGCGACGCCCAGGCCATCTCGCCGTCGGTCTGGGTAATGCGCAGGTAGTAGTAGTCCCCCGCCTCGGGCGCAGGGTCCGAGAACTCCACGTCGAGCGACTCGCTGGGCGACGAGGCGCTGTCGATACCCCGGTTGTTCTTCACCAGCTCACAGGAGCGGATCGGCGCGGTGCCGGTCACCTCAGCGCGCAGCTCGGCCGGGCCGGACAGCGCGCCGGCGGCGATCTCCCCGCCCATGGGCACGTCACCCAACGCGAAGCGAACGATGATCCGGGCCCCGGTCGTGCCATAGCAGCGGCGCGCGCGAAGGGCATCGAAAACGCCGTCACGGGTCAGATCGGTCGCCCAGACTCCGGTGATCCCGGGTGGCGACAGGACCTCCCACTCGGCGATGAGGTCGCGGCCGTGGATGAGCGGACGACCCGGACGGCCGTCGTGGGCCTCCGAGCCGCCCGTGAAGCCGAACCGGTAGCCGCGGGCGAGGCCGTCCTGGAGGTGATGGCCGCGGGCCTCGGCGGTGCTCCAATAGCCGCCCGTGGCGATGTAGCGCACGGGGTACGGCTCGCCCATCTTCTCGGAGCTTCCCCAGATGGAGTAGACCTCGCACACGCGCTCCAGGTCGGGGTCGTAGTAGTCCCAGTTCATCCAGGTGTTGCCGCCGCCGCGGGCCGTGTGATGCGGGACCACCAGCACGTCATCCAGCGGCACCGCCGAGTGCAGTGCGGAGAAGAGGCCATCGGCCGTGGTGGTGCCCGAGTCGCAGCAGCGCGCCAGCGGCAGGGGCTCGACACCGCGCACGCGGCTGCGGCGGTAGACCACCTGGCGATGACCGTAGTTCATCGCCATGCCACGCGAGTCACCCCACTCATAGCCGGGGAAGGCGACGAAGCGGCCGTCGTCGGTGATGCGGCGAGCGGCCTCGATGGTCTGCTCCCATTCGCGCCGGGTGAGCTTGAGGTCATGGTCTGTGACCGCCGCGAAGTGCAGGCCGGCGACGTCGCGCGCCCACTCCAGAGCCGCCTCGATTGTCGGCGGCCCCATCAGCTCGTCGGCGTCACTGATCAGGGCCTGGGCGCGCCGCTCGCGGACGTGCGAGTGGATGTCGCCCCAGAGAAGCTGCACGGCCGGGCGCTCGGCTGCCACCTCAATGGGATCCGTTACGGCGCGCGCGTCGTCCTCGGTCACCGCCTCGAGGCGATAGAGGCCGGGCTCGGGGATCGTGATGTCGGCCCGCCCGACGCCCCGCCGGAGCTCTACCTTCCCCGCATTGGAGTGCCCGTCTGGGCCCATGGCGGCGAGGGAGACCGTCCCCTCGCCCCCCGTGGCCGTCGCTCCGGCGGCGTTGCGGGCCTGCACGATCACCCGCATGGCCCCACCGGCGACCGCGCTGCTGTCGGTGACGACCCGCAGGTCGGCGACCTCCGGATCGATCAGCCTCTGTACGACCTCAGGGAGCTCCGGTCTCTCCGGCATTCTCCTCGGGGCCTCCCACATCGAACTCCATCTGCCGCCCGAGCTCCCGCAGCAGGTCGGACTGCTCCTTGTTCTTCTCCAGGTAGGTCGTGAGATCGTCGCGCGCCCGTGCCGCTTCGGCCTCCTGGTCGAGGGCCAGCAGGCGCTCGATGGTCTCACGCAGGCTCTCGAACACCTGGGGCTCGACCGCCACCTGCGGCGGCTGCTCCTCGCCGGGCGCCTCCACGACGGCCCCGCGCTCCCCTATGGCGCCGAAGAGCTTGGTGAGAGTGTCCTCGATGTGGTCGGCCCAGACGATGCTCTCGCCGTAGGCCATGATGACCTTGCGCAGCTCGGGCAGGCCGGTGTCTTCGGCCTCAAGATACAGCGGCTCGACGTAGAGCAGCGAGTTCTGGAGCGGTATCACCAGCATGTTGCCGCGGATCACGTTCGATCCGGCCTGGCTCCACAGCGTGATCTGGGCCGAGATGTCGGCGTCCTGGCTGATGCGGGACTCCACCATCCACGGGCCGAAGATGCGCTTGCGTGGGAAGTGGTAGACGAGCAGCTCGCCGTAGTGCGGCTCGTCGCAGCGGGCCGCCATCCAGGCCACCATCACCCGCTCCTCCTGGCCGGCGAGCACCAGCGGCATCATCAGCAGGAACTCCGGCTCATCGGCGTCGGGAAGCTGCATGACCACGTAGTAGGCTTCCACCGGGCGCCGCCCATAGGAGTAGATCTCGGGCGGAATCGCCCAGCGGTCCTCGCCCTGATAGAAGACCTCCGGGTCCTTCATGTGATAGTCCGCGTACACGCCGACCTGGATCGTGAAGAGAAGCTGCGGCACCCGCAGATGCCTCCGCATGTGGTCCGACATCTGCTCGCCGGGCCTAAAGAGCGTCGGGAAGATCCTCTGGTAGCACTGCACCAGCGGGTCCTCGGGGTCGATGACGTAGTACTGCGGAGTCCCGTCATAGGCATCGCAGATTACCTTCACGGAGTTGCGGAAGTAGTTCCCGTAGGGCCGCAGCGACTGCGAGTAGGGGTACTTCCCCGAGACGGTGTAGGAGTCCACGATCCACTTGAGGGTGCCGTCCTCGTCGACGACGAGGTAGGGGTCCGGGTCGTAGAGCAGGAAGGGCGCCACCGCCTGCATCCGCTCGGGAAGCGTGCGGTTAATCTGGATGCGGCTCTCGGCGGTGAGCAGGTTCGTGAGGAGGATGCGCACGTCCGGGAAGAACCGGGCAAAGAAGGCCAGGCGCCGGAAGAAGTTGCTGAGCAGCACGCCGCCGGTCCCATCATAGTGCGTATAGGCGTTGTCGATGGCGTCGCCGGTTTCGCCGCCGCGTGAGTAGTCGAGTTCGGGTTCCTTGGTGTTGACGATGACGAACTGCTGGGCCGAGATGTCCTCGGCAATGCCGCCGTAGCCGCGGCGTGGCTGGTTCGGCCCGGTGCGGGGCTGTCCGCCGCCGGGTCCCTCAGGCTCCTCACCGCCCACGGCCGGCGGCTCCTGGGTGCGCAGCGGCTCCTCAGGGGGACTGATGCGCTCTATCATGCGGGGGTGGATGCTCGCCGCGTAGTAGATGCCCGCTCGGCTCACATCCAGGCCCGGGACCGTCTCCGGTGGTATCCCCCGGATCCAGTAGTTCGGCAGGCCGTTGGGCCCGATCTCGTTGACCGGCGACATCGCCAGGCCGTAACCGTGCGTGAACTTGATGTGCCTGTTCACCCAACGCTCGCCCCCGGGGATCTTCTGCGCGTTGAGCTGCCTCGGCGCCAGCATCACCTGTCGCAGGCGGCCATTGATGGTGTAGCGGTCAACGTCCACGTCCGGGAAGTTGTAGTAGGCGCGCAGCGCCTGCTCCTGGTTGTAGGTGCGCTGCAGCGGCCGGTGGTCCCAGAGCCGTATGTTCTCGATCGTCGCCCAGTTGGCGCCGACCACATCGGCGTCGAGCTCATCGGCGACCTCGAAGACCTCGTCGCTGACCTGATCGGTGGCGTAGGCGAAGTTCGTCGACTCGATGTTGCGCTCGATGTACGGCCGCTCCAGCTCCAACTCGTTGGGCACGACGACGAGCTTCTGCATCGCCAGCGGGTAGACGGTCCCGCCCAGGACCGAGAGCAGGATCAGTGCGGCAATAGCACCAGCGGGCAGCCGGTAGTTGCGCGTCTTGATGGTCACCAGCGCGATGATGCCGCAGATGCCGGCTGCGACCATCAGCAGATAAAGCACCGGCAGCCGCGCGTGCAGGTCAGCCCATCCCGCCCCTCCCTTGAAGGCGCCCGAGCTGTTGCCGAACAGCAGGTCGTACTGGGCGAGGCGGTAGCCGTAGATCTTCGCGAACAGGGTGGCCGCGAGCAGCACCAGGGCGTGGGCGCGAGCGCGCGCGATCGCCTGGATATTGCTGCCGACCAGCCGGATGGCCTCCTGATACAGGTGCACCAGCACGCTAGCGACGAAGGTCACCAGCAGGGCGTAGTAGACCGAGCGCCACGCGTACACGATGAAGCGCAGTCTGAAGACGTAGAAGCCGGCGTCCTTGGCGAAGACCGGATCGTCCTGGCCGAAGGGCACGGCGTTGGTGAACTGCAGCCACTCGATCCAGTGCGAGCTTGCGACGACCCCTGCCATCAAGCCGCCGACGAGGGCGAAGATCAGCAGCGCTCTGTCCGCGTACTGCTCGATCTGCTCCCTCTCCTCCTCAGGCAGCAGCCGCCTGCCGATGAAGGTGACGTCGCCGGGCAGCGGGCGCCGGGCGAAGCGCAGGTTCGCATACAGGAAGGCAAAGAACAGAGCCCCCACCACGAGGCCCAGGACCACCTTGGTCCAGAAGATAGTCCCCCACACGGCCGCCTGCTCGAATGAGGCGAACCAGAGGTAGTCGGTGTAGAGAGTGAGGGCCTTCACGATGAGTATTAGCCCGAAGACAATCCCGAATAGGTACCACAACCAGCGATTGGTGTTCTGCACCCTAACGAATCCTCCGATTCCTGCGCGGCAGTGCGAACTGGGAACATGGCGGGCAGCAGTGACGCAGCGACCCGGCCGGGGCCTTCATGGTGCCGGGGATATGCGGCGGCCGGAGGCCTTCACTCCGACTCGTCCTCGTCAAGGTCGATCTTCTCGAGCAGGTCCTTGAACTTCTCCAGGTCCTGCTCTTCCTCCTCAGCGCTGTCATCGATGACCTGTGCCCTGACGAGGACCTCCTCGGCCACGAAGATCGGTGCGTCGGCGCGCAGCGCCAGCGCGATGGCGTCCGAGGGCCGTGAGTCGATCGTCAGCGTCTGGTTATCCCGCGACACGTGAAGCAGCGCGTAGAAGGTGCGGTCTGCCAGCTTGGTGACCTCGATGCGGTCGAGCGCCCACCCCAGCTCCTCAATCACCGACAGGAGCAGGTCGTGGGTGAGCGGGCGGCCGATCTCCTCCCCGCTGATCGCCATCGCGATCGACTGCGCCTCGAAGAGGCCGATCAGAATCGGCAGGAGCCGGCGCTCATCCTCATCCGCCAGGATCACCAGGGCCTGGCGACTGGGATCGATGCCCACTCTCTGTACCGTCATTCTCACCATTTCTGCTTGTGCCTCCTGCGCGGACCTGCCGCGTCGGAGCCCTCGGGTTCCGTCGGCGCCACCCGTGCCCGTCGCCGGCGACGCCTGCGTCAGGTCCTTTGCCCACCGCAGCGGAAAGGGTACCATAGCCCCCCTCGGAAGTCAAATACTCGGGCCGCTATCTCCTGCGTCGGCGCCGAGCCAGGTACGCCACCAGAGCCGGCCCCAGCGGTCTGTCCGTGACGAACAGTTCGTGGTCGATGCCGCGCGCCGAGCAGCCGTCGTGCAGACGGCCGACGTGGGCACGCATCGCCGCCGAGTACTCCTCGCGAATCTCATCCGCGTCCGTCGTCAGCCGCTCGCCCGTCTCCAGATCCTCGACCACGGACGGGCCGCGCAGCCCCAGCTCCAACTCGCCGCGATCCAGCACCTGTATGACGATCAGGTCGTGGCCCCGCCGCTCCAGCAGTCCCAGCGCCCGCAGGATGTCGTCCGGCTCATCCAGTAGGTCCGAAACCAGCACGATGATGCCGCGCCGGCGCAGGCCCGCGCCCAGCCGGGTCAGCGCATCGGCCAGAGCGGTTTCGCCTCCGGGCGCCAGGCCCTCCAGGCACTCGAAGAGCTGCTGCAGATGCCCGCGCCTCGTCAGCGCCGGGAGCTGATCGCGCACCGTCGTGTCCGCGACGACCAGACCCACGGCGTCGCGCTGGCGATGCGCCAGCAGGGCCAGCCCCGCCGCCAGGTAGCTCGCGCACGCCAGCTTCGTGATTCCCTCCTCGGGGTAGCCCATCGACCTGCTGGCATCGAGGACCAGGTGGACGTCGAGGTTCGTCTCCGCCTCGAACTGCTTGACGAAGAACCGGTCGCTCCGGCCGTACAGCCTCCAGTCGAGGTGCCGCAGCTCGTCCCCGTGGGTATACGGTCGATGGTCGGCGAACTCGACGGAGGCGCCTCGATACGGACTGCGGTGCTGCCCTGAGTAGTACCCCTCCACGACCGCCCGCGCGCGCAGCTCCATCGATGGCAGTGACGCCAGGAACCCCGCGTCCACGAGGCGCGCCACGGTCGGCCGCTCCGCCACGGGGTCTACTCCTCCGCTTCTTCATGCACGTCGAGCGCCGCCAGCCGCTCGACCTTCTCCTCAAGCAGGGGCGGAGGGGTCTTCCCGGGGTGCTGCTCGTAGTAGTCCTTGGCGGCAGCGGCGATGCCTTCCTCGCCCAGCACCGAGCAGTGCACCTTAACGTTAGGGAGCCCGCCGAGCTCCTCGACTACCCTCTGGTTGTCGATGGCCAGCGCCTCCTCGATGGTCTTCCCCTTGACCATCTCAGTCAATACCGAGCTGACCGCGATGGCCGCGCCGCAGCCGAACGTCTGGAAGCGTATGTCCTCGATGACGTCCGTCGCAGGGTCGATCCTCATCGTGATCTTCATGATGTCGCCGCACCTGGGGTTGCCGACCTCCCCCACGGCGTTGGCTTCCTCGAGCACTCCCACGTTCCGCGGGTTCTGGAAGTGCTCGAGGACCGTCTCAGAGTACTGCATCAATCGTCAGCTCGCTTGCGCTCAGGTCCTACGGCACGCGGGGCACGCGACATCACGGGTCGTCCCGGTATTATAGCCGAAAGCGCGCGGGGGAGGCAACCAGCTCGCGATAGAGGCCGGCAACCGGGCTCTCGGCTCCAGAGCGTGACGAGCGGACAGACCACCCGGGGTGCAGGCGCTCACCAAACCTGCGTTGGGACCTGCATGCCGCCGCGCGAGCTACCGCGGGGGCGGCACGGGCAGGAGCGTGACCGGCTCAGGAGGTGGCGCGCTCTCCAGCAGGCGCCTTGTCTCCTCCCGCAGCTCCCTGTCGGGAATGCGCACCGTGGCCTCGTCGCGAGCCTGCCTGATCCAGTCCTCCCGCGCGGAGGCGAGCTTGGCGCGCACGACCCGTGCGTGCACCTCGTCCCGGACCTCATCGAGCGGGCGGTGTCCCGGCGGCTTCCGGCCCTCGACGCGCAGGATGACCCACCCGTCGGGGGCCTCTATCGGCTCCGAAATCGCGCCCGGCTCCATGCCGAAGGCCGCATTGACGATTGGCTCGGCGTAGTCGTCGCGCTCGAACCAGCCCATGTCTCCGCCGCTGTCCTTCGTTGCCGGGTCCATCGAAAGCGCCTTCGCCAGGCCCGCAAAGTCGCCCCCGACCTTCAGCACCTCGAGGAGCTCCCGCGCGTCATTCTCGCTCTGGACCATGATCATGCTGGCCTTCACGCGCTCGCCCAGCTCGTAGTCGTCCTGGTGCTCCCGGTAGAAGTCCTTGATCTCCTGCTCGTCTATGTCCATGGCGGCCGTCGCGAGCTTGTCGAGCAGCAAATCGGTGCGCAGCTTCTGGCGGAACTCCTCGCGCGTCACGTGCCGCCGCTCGAGCACGGCCGTGAAGTCGGCCGGCGACCCGGCCTCGGCGATGGCGCGCTGCCAGCGCAGGCGCATCTCCTCCGGCGTCGCGGTGATCCCCTGCTCCTCGGCGCCCTGTCGGATCAGCTCCGCATCGATCATGTTCACGAGCACCGACGGGCCGCGGCGCAGCCGCAGCTCCTCCAGCAGCTCGGCGGCGGTGATGTCGCGGCCGTTCACTCGCGCCACCACACGCCCCTGCTCAATGGTCTTGCAGGAGCTGAGCAGGCAGGCAAGCAGCAGGGAGAGCAGGAGCGTCAAGGCGACCGCACGACGCGTCACTGCGAACATGCTATCCCTCGCGGTCGTCCGGGCGCGGTGACTGGGCGGGCACCCGGACGAGTCTGTCCTCGTACGCGTAGAAATGCGCCGAGCCGCCGCCGCTCTCCACCCACTGAAGCAGCTCCTCCAGCAGCTCGTAGCCCCAGAAGTAGCCGGGCAGCTCCTCCGCGTACTCGACGATCACCGAGTGCGCCCGCACCTCAACGTAGCCGCGGAAGTCGCGCTCGGGCGTGCATATCGAGCGGACGATCAGCCGCTTACCGACCCGAGCCTCGACCTCTGCGATGCGCCCGTCGATCTCCACGGGGCCTCCCCACTAGGTGATGACCGGCTCGGTGATCTTGGTGTCCTCGTGCCGGTACGGGGGCGAGCAGGCGCACAGGATCACCAGCGGCTCGGCGCCGACACAGGTGACGCGGTGCTCGGCGCCGGGTGGGATCAGCCAAGCGTCACCGGGCCCGACCCGCTCCACCTGCAGGCTTATCTCCAGCGCTCCCTCGCCCGAGAGCACGTAGTAGACCTCCTCTGCTTCACGGTGCAGGTGACGAAGCGTGCTCCGCCCGGGTTCGATCGTCGCCCGCGCCAGGCTCAGGTTCGTCGAACCCTCGCGGTCGGGCCGGATCAGCTCGAGGATACGAGAGCCGTCGAGCGTCCTGTATTCGCCGGTCATGAGCTATCGGCTCCCGAAGCAAGACGCCGCCCGTCACTGCTCGACCCAGATCGGGCTGCTCCACGCCATCTGCCCGTTGGCCTGGGTAACGCGCACGTAGTAGTAGTCGGTTCCCTCGCCGGAGCCCTCGTCCTCGATCTCGATGCCCGTCTCGTAGGACGCCGGCAGCACCAGGCGCTCGATCTGCACGTTCTCGCTCGTGAAGGGGCCGGTGAACTCGGTAACGGACCGGCGCGCAAGCTCGCCCAGCGTCCGCTCGATGGTCAGCGGGACCGGCCGGGTGACCTGCAGGCGCAGCCGGGCGTCGGACGGGCCCTGGATGTCGAAGTACATGCGCTTCGTGGGGTCTTCGGCGAAGGCGCCCTCCCGCGCGGTGAAGGACCGCCAGCGGCAGGCGCTCCCGCTGCGCTGGAGCACGCGGTCGCGGCGACCCTCGTCGTAAGGCCCCGACTGCCAGGCGGCAACGGCGTCGCGGATCGTCGCGCCCTCCAGGCTCACGGTCATCTCCCAATCGCAGGTGCGGGGCATCGCCAGCGTCGCCCACGGCCCCCAGCCGTAGCGCACGTGGCAGCGCACGCGGCCCGGCCAGGGCTCAAGCCGGGGCTTCTGGCGGCCGAAGGCCCGCGCGATGGGCTCACCGTTGCGGATCAGCTCCACCATCGAGATCTCATCCCAGCCACGCACAGCGACCGCGATCGAGCGCGCCTCAGTGGGCGGCAGGTCGCTGCCCATGGGCTCGCCGTTGAGCGTGAAGTCGATCTCGATGCGGTCGCCGCTAACCGCGTAGCAGCGGCGGCTCCTGAGGGCGTCGACGACCGCCTCACGTGTCAGCTCCTCCGCCAGCACCGCCGCTATGCCTTCCCCCCATGCCCCGGGGAAGCCGAGGTGGTCGTCGGTCGATGCCACGCAGCCGAGCTTCATGCCCCGGTCGAGCGCCCACTGCCAGGTGCTGCCGGTGGCGCGCCCGCCCATCGAGTGCCGGATGTAGTCGTGCGGCCCACGGTCGCGCTCCGCCCCGCCGTGCTCGGAGATGATCTCGGCGATCGGCGACAGGTCGGTGTCCACGTGCTCCCAGAGCTGCCCGCGCCACAGCCGCGGGTAGCCGGGGTGATGCGGGACCATAATGGCCCCGGCCCTGCGGACGTAGCGCTTAAGGCCGTCCAGGGTGGCGAAGTAGCGCAGCTCGCCGTCATCACCGGGAAAGATGATGTGGTAGTCGCCCCAGGAGCTGGAGTGGAACTCGTAGCCGAGCAGGCAGGCGAACTCGCCGGGCTCGTTCCAGGCGCGGGTCATGCGCTTGACCTCAGGCCAGGCGCGCCGCATCACGGCAAAGCCGTTGACCCACTTCATGTGCGCGTTTCCGGGCATGATCGGCATGTCGGGCCACTGCGAGTGGCCGGCGTGAGCGAAGAAATCCAGGTGCTCCCGCGCGACCTCGAAGGAGCGCTCAAGCGACCCCTGGGCGTAGCCGACTGCGTTGTGGTTGTGGATGTCTCCCCAGTAGATGTTCACGGATGGCCTCCAGGTGCTGTCTGCGCTGTGGTTGCCGTCGGAGGGGCCGTCCTGACCCCTGCGGCACAGCAGC